>CAZVRB010000003.1:0-88499 GCA_964629365.1 uncultured Leptospiraceae bacterium | reverse complement strand
GGAGGAGAACATGCCTGCAGGATATACCGGAAAATACTGTATAATCGACCTGACAAACAGGAAAACCGAAACCATAGAACCGGGTGACGCTTTTTACCGCAAATACCTTTCAGGATACGGATTGGGGGCTGCCGTCATAACCATGCGGCAGAAAGCGGGGGTTGATCCTCTCTCACCGGGCAGCTACCTGGGTTTTTGTTCAGGTCTTCTCACTGATACCGGCGCTTTCTTTTCGGGCAGGTTCATGGTTGTTGGAAAATCACCCCTCACGGGTGGGTGGGGCGATGCGAATTGCGGCGGGTTTTTCTCGCAGAAACTCAAACGGGCCGGTTATGACGCGGTGTTCTTTACCGGCAAGTCAGATAATCCGGTATACGTGATAATAGACGAGAATGAGATCAGTTTTAAAGACGCCCGGTCACTGTGGGGCAAGGATGCGGTTGAAACAGAAGAACTGATCAAAGAAGAGCTGGGGGACAAAAAGATACAGGTGGCATGTATTGGAATGTCCGGCGAAAAGCTTTCCCTGATATCCGGCATCGTCAACGACGCGGGCAGAATCGCCGCACGTTCAGGGCTTGGGGCGGTGATGGGCAGTAAAAACCTGAAAGCGGTTGTAGCTACGGGAAATATAAAAACAGCTGTTCATAATGCGGATGCAATGAAGACCATTAACAAGAATTATCTCAAGGAATATAAAAAATCAAAGGCACAGGACAGGCTGACCGTAAAGATCATGAACTTTCTCAGCCAGGTTATCGCAAGGACGGGGGTGGCAGTACCGGCAGAACCATCCCTTGTTCGGGAGGTATATAAAAAATACGGAACATCAGGACTAACCGTGTATTCTGCCATGACCGGTGACATGCCAATTAAGAACTGGGGTGGAGTTGGATATACTGATTATACAATTGAAAGCGCGGCAAAGAATTCCGACGAAGCGGTTGTGGCCTACCAGAAAAAACGCTACGCCTGCCAGGCATGTCCCCTTGGTTGTGGAGGAATCATTGACATCAAGAAAGGTAAATACCAGGGAACCGAGGGGCACAAGCCGGAGTATGAAACGCTTGGTGCCTTTGGAGGGCTCTTGCTGCATGATGACCTGGATACAATAATTGAAATAAACGAGCTTTGCAACAGGGCAGGTATCGATACCATCTCTACAGGGGGGGCGGTAGCTTACGCGATAGAATGCTTTGAAAACGGTATACTGACCGAAAGTGATACTGATGGACTGGCACTTAAGTGGGGTGATACCAGCAGTATACTTAAACTTACCGAGATGATTATCGAAAGAAAAGGTATTGGAGACCTGCTGGCTGATGGTGTGAAGGTGGCAGCCGCTAAGACAGGCAAAGGGTCAGAGCAGTATGCCATTCACGCTGGAGGACAGGAACTACCCATGCATGATTCCCGACTCGACCAGGGTTTTGCTATCGCCTACCAGCATGAGCCTACACCTGGCAGACATACCATATCTTCATACCTGTATAGTGGTGTTTTTGGTACTAAGAAGAAATTTCCAGGTGCTAAAAAAATGTATAAAAGTGGAAAGGGAAAGGACGCAAAGAAGGTACGGTTATATGCTGCCACAAGCTTTTATACGCAGATCATAAATGGAAGCGGTGTGTGTATATTCGGCGCCTTAACAAGCAATTATCCCATGGTTGAGTACCTGAATGCCGCAACCGGATGGAACCTTGACGCGGATGATTACCTGAAAATTGGCGAAAGAATTTTGAATATACGAAAGGCCTTTAATGTACGGGAAGGGATACTGGTAGAAGATCAGAAACTTAGCGGACGGCCGCTTGGTAATCCACCGTTGTCAAAAGGTCCCATAAAGGGAATAACCGTTGATAATGAGAAACTGACTGGAGAATTATTTGCCATAACTGGATGGGATATGGCTACAGGGGGGCCAACTCCTGAAAAGATGAAAGAACTGCAGATCGATGATCTTTTCAGATGAGGAGGACATCATTTTTTCCAGAATGTGGGGGTAAAGAGAACAAGAACCGTATATAATTCAAGTCGTCCAACAAGCATTGCAAACGAAAGAAACCATTTTACAGATGATGATAAAAACGCGTAGTTTTCAGCAGGACCGATATGCCCAAAACCCGGTCCAATATTCCCCACTGTTGCCAGTGCTACAGAAATCGAGGTGACAATGTCCTGGCCTGAAGTGGCAACTACAAATGTAACCAACAGCAGCATGGCGATGTAAAGAAAGAAAAATCCAGATATGGCATATACTATCTGTTTACGTACGGTTTTTCCGCTGATCCGAAGGGCAAATATACCACGGGGATGTACAAGAAATTTCATCTCGTTGAATCCCTGCTTAAACAGGGTAACAATTCGTATAACCTTTATACCACCTCCTGTTGAACCGGAACATCCCCCCACAAACATGAGAATAAAAAGTACGGCCTGTGCCATATACGGCCATTGTTCAAAGTCGGCAGTGGCGTAACCGGTTGTCGTTAAGATGGAGGCGGCCTGGAAACTTGCATACCTGATACAGGTTCCAATTGATGTGTATGCGGAACCATGCAGCGAAAGAGCTATAATGAATGTGGCAATAATAAATATTGATAAATATGCCTTGATTTCGGTATCAGCTAATACGGATTTGATATTACCGGAAAGAATGCGATAATGAAGTGCGAAATTAATGCCGGCAAGTATCATGAAAAAAGTGATAACCCCATCAATATAAGCAGAATCATAATTTCCCACGCTTGTATTCTTTGGTGAAAAACCTCCTGTAGCAAGAGTACCGAAGGTATGGGTTAACGCGTCAAAAAGATCAAGGCCGCCAATCATGAGAAGCAGTGTTTCGGCAATGGTGAATCCAACGTAAATAATCCACAGCAGCTTTGCGGTCTCGGTAATCCGTGGTGTTAATTTATCCACGGTTGGTCCTGGTGCTTCAGCCTTGATAAGCTGAAGTCCACCGATACCCAGCAGTGGCAATATGGCAACGGTCATTACAACGATACCCATACCGCCAAGCCAGTGTGTGAGTGATCTCCAGAAAAGCATGGAACGGGGCAGTGTTTCGATGCTGGTGAGTATGGATGCCCCGGTAGTGGAGAAACCTGAAATGGTTTCAAAAAATGCGTCCGTAAATGCGGGAATGGCTCCTGAAAGGTAAAAGGGCAGGGCACCAAAAAATGAAGCAGCTATCCAGCTGAGTGTTACAAACAGAAACCCGTCCCTTGCGGACATGTTTTTTGTGCGATATTTTCTGAATATAAGAAGAATGGAAAGGGAAAGCAGTATCATAAAAATTTCTGTTGAAATGAAGCTGTTGAATTCAGCGGTTTCATTATTCATGTAGGCAATAAAAGTCGGTATGCTCATGAAGCACGCGATAATCAGTATCAAGAACGAGATTATTTTTGCAACCAGTATTATATTCATTTTTGTTTAGAGAAAAGTTTTAAAGTGTTATTGATGGATTTTTTATTAGCGATAACAAGAACACTGTCTCCATCCTTTAATGTAAAATTACCATCGGGAATGATTGTTGAGAAATTCCTTGTAACAGATACAATAAGGGAATTATCTGGCATTAAGAGGTCCTTCAGGGGTAAACCAGTAACGTTTTTATTACCCTGGATGTTGATCTCAATCACCTCGGCACGTCCATCAAAAATGCTGTGAACACTTTCAATATTGCTTCCCCGTATATACTTGATAATAAAATCAGCAGTACTGCTTTTGGGGTTAATGGTGGCATCGATTCCAAGTTCTGTAGCGATAGTAAGGTAGTTCTTTTTGCTAACGACCGCGATTGCCCGGCTGACTCCCAGTGACTTGGCATATATCGATGATATAATGTTCAGCTCCTGGTTGGTGGTTGCGGATATTATAAGGTCATTGTCAAATAACCGCTCTTCTTCAAATACACCCTCGTCTGAAATGTCTGCATTGATGATCAACGCGTCGGGGATTATTTCTGAAAGATGTTTGCATCGCTCATAATCGTGATCAATAAGCTTAACCGTGTAGCCCTTACGAAGAAGGTCACGTGCAACAAGGGTGCTTATCCGTCCTCCTCCAACAAGGAGAACTCGTTTTATGGGTACGGTTGATTTACCGGTTTTGGCAAAAACTTTTTCCATGTTATGCTGGCTTGCTGCAATATGAACCTTGTCATTTTCTTCTACTATTGTTTCACCTGATGGTATAATAACAAAGTCACGCCTGGTAATGCCGGCAATGAGAAATTCTTCGTTGAGGGTCTTCTTTATCTCTTTCAGCGATTTGTTTTTCAGAATTGAACTACTATCAATGAAAAGATTTCGTAGCTGTACGTCAGTCTTCTCAAAAAGGGCCACATCGCTCATGGCGCCGAATGAAACTGTTTGAGATATTACCCTTGAGGCTTCGATCTCGGGATTGACTATGAGGTTTATTCCAAGAAATGCTTCCTTCATGATACCCAGGCTGGAATAGTCAAGATTGCGAACCCTGGCGATTTTTGTAGGAACATTAAATTCACTACTGACTATGCCGCAGGCGATCATATTGACCTCGTCAGAGTCGGTAACGCTGATAAAAAAATCAGCCCTGGCTATACCGGCCTTTTTCAACACATCGGCGTTGTTAACCTCTTCGTTGATTACCAGGCAGTCCAGGTGACTGGCAGCATAACTTGCCCTGGCAGGATCACGGTCAATAAGAGTTACATCCTTGTTTTCATCTGTCATCTGGCTGGCTATATGAAATCCAACACTTCCTGCACCCGCAATAACAATATTCATATCAGTTTAATAGCAACCTGCAAAAAAATTTATACAAACCATGGATTTAAATTTGACTTATTGTGTTCATAAATGTACAATCATGAGCTTATACCAGTTAAGTCTATTATAACGCAATAAGAAATATAGTAAATCATGAAAAAAGAAAATATTAACAGAATTTACGAAAAAAACCAGATAATAAATAATATTATAAATGCCATAGTGTCAAGAAACAGTTTTTTGATGCTTGGCCACACTAATCCAGATGAAGATTGTATTGCTTCAATGGTTGCCTTTGCATTGCTTGTGAAGAAATTTGATAAATCTGTCAGTATTTATACTTCAAATACAATACCCGACAATTATCAATACCTGGTGAATATTGCACGTTATAACATGATAGATGTTGAATATACCGATAAGAATATTCCGGATGACATCGATACAATTGTTATCTGCGATACCCCAAAAACAGCCATGATTAAAAGCACCAAAAAAATTGATGCACTAATGGATAACGGTAACCTGCTTAAGATAGAGATTGATCACCATATCGGTGCTGACAGCAGCTATAGCGGCGACAAGGGGTATTGCCTTGTAACCGAGGCATCATCAGCAAGTGAACTGGTTGGCCAGCTTGCGTTAAAATTACGGGGTAAACGTGATATACTCAGCAGGTATACCATACTTGATCCCTTGTCACGCAATCTTGTTCTTGCCGTGCTTACCGGTATAATTGGTGATTCACAGATGGGAAAATACCTCAAATCACCACGTGAAAAGAGGATGTACAGGCTGTTCAGTCATATGTATAACGATATATTGTCAACGGTAACCGTTAAAGAATCAAATTTCACTGACATGGACCAGATATACAATGAGCTTCAGCATCTTTCAGAGTCAGAAGAACAATGCTTCAAGTATATAATGAAAAAACAGCAGTATACAGACTCGGTAGGATACATTCTGCTGCTTGATAACGACATGAAATACCTTGCTGATACATATGACAATGATGTTATAGTTTCGGTTATTCGTTCAGTTGCGGACGAGCTGGCAGAAAAGAGCAGCAAGGTAAGCCTGGTTGTGTACAGGGATATAGTAAAGGATTCCAGCCTTATCCAGTGTAGAATGCGAAGAAGTCAAAATTATCAGAAATTTGACCTGCGCAGAATTATAGATATTTTTGAAATTGAGAACGGCGGGGGACATGAGGGGGCAATCGGTTTCAGGTTCCCGGCTGAAGATATAAGCGATTATTATAAGTTTTTTTCAGACTTTATCAACAGAGTTGAAGAAAATCTGCCGTAAAAATTGTTGACTGCATATGTATACTATCATATGTTTAGTATTTATGTATGCAGTGTGATTTATGGCAGGATATGAATAATACAAGAAACAGAATAATAGTACACGTTGATATGGACGCTTTTTTTGCTTCCATTGAGCAACTTGACAATCCTTCATACAGAAACAGGCCGGTTATAGTTGGTGCCGATCCCAAAGATGGACGTGGGCGAGGGGTGGTGTCAGCTGCAAGCTACGAGGCACGCAAATTTGGAATTCATTCTGCTATGCCAATCTCACAGGCATACAAAAAATGTCCCCGGGGAATATTCACAAAGCCGCGAATGAGAAGATATTCCGAGATATCCTCAATCATAATGGATATATTTTATAATTTCTCGCCAGGTATCGAACCAATAAGTGTTGATGAAGCATTTTTAGACTGTACAGGTACTGAGAAACTATTTGGTACACCTCTTGAACTGGGAAAAAGTATAAAAAAAGCTGTAACCGATGCCACTGGACTTACCGCAAGCGTGGGTATCGCCACATGCAAATCCATCGCGAAGATATCATCTGATCTTGAGAAACCTGATGGACTTGTTGTGTGTCCTGCTGGTGAAGAAAAAATATTTCTATCACCCCTCCCGGTGAAATATTTATGGGGAGCCGGTAAAAAGACACAAAAATTCCTGGCAGATATGGGATGTCATACTATTGGAGATGTGGCAGGTCTTGACCAGCGAATACTGAACAAAACACTGGGCAAGCTGGGAACACATCTATGGGAACTGGCGAATGGAATAGATCCAAGAAATGTGATGACCGATCATGTAACCAAATCGATGAGTGAAGAAGTTACGTATGAACATGATATGCCTGATGAAGAAGTTATACTGCATACTATTCATGAGATTTCTGATCGTCTTTCCAGGCGTGTGAGAAAAAGCGAATACAAATTCAGAACAGTTACACTTAAGATCAGGCTTGAAGGTTTTGAAACATATACAAGAAGCAAGACTGTCAATAATCCTGCGGATGATATGTATACCATCAGAAATGAAGCAACCAGGCTGTATACAACATTTGGAAGGGGTTTACGAAAGGTGCGCCTTGTCGGGGTTAAGGTATCAAATCTTGTTGGATTTGACAAAGAATCAGTTCAATTGAATCTTTTCCATGATCCCGAAGATGAAAATATTCTGTCAGTAAAAACCGAAAAATTTGAAAAAGTGCTGGATGACCTGAGGGACAGGTTTGGTAAGCATGTATCAAGGGGATCCATGTTGAATGGTACCCGTGACAGGGGGGACTGAGTATGCTTTCACGAAGTACAATAACCCTGCGGGAATACGTACAACAACAGGTTGACCTGTCAGGTGAAGCAGGCAGCTCGTTTTTCTGTTTCAGCAAAGAAGGTCAGCTTGTGGGGAAGTGGACAACTGATGTTCAACGTCTTGAATGGTTTTTTGGAAGAATGAAACGCAGTAACTGGGTACAGGTATATGTGCCGCGTACAGATTCGGGTGCCGAGCCTATGGACCTGTCTGAACAGCCCTACGGTTGGACCGGGTGTATAAACGATCACCTGGCAGAGAACGCGGTATGGTGGGCTTTCGAGATATTGACCGTGCAGGAAGCATGGGATTTTATGACCACCCATAAGCCGAAAGTGACATTCAGCTATGTGGAAAACGGTATACCTGAAACACTGAATGTCAAATTCGACGGTGTGACATGGATAGTCATCTAATACTTATATGGGTATCTTGTTTGAACGACGCCAGATTTTCATGTCTTCTGCTTCTTTAATAAGGTCATCCCTGAAATCAGGATGGGCTATACTGATCATCTTTTCAGCACGCATCCATGTGGGACACGCTGTTAACTTCACCGCCCCGTATTCGGTCACAATATAATCGACCATCTGTCGAGGTATGGTTACGGCAGTTCCAAGTGGTAGTTGAGGTGTTATGCGTGATCTCAATTCACCATTGGAGTCAGTATACGTTGATGCCAGGCAGATGAAACTTTTGCCATTTCGTGACCACTGCGACCCAAGCACGAAATCCCACATGCCGCCGTTTCCTGATACCTGCCCGGCACCAAGACTTTCCGCGTTAACCTGTGAAAACAGGTCTACCTGTATGGCGTTGCATATACTCACCATGTTATCGATGTTGGCAATAACCCTTGGATCATTTGTATAATCAACAGGGTATGACGCAAGTGCCGGGTTATTATGCATGAAATCATACATTCGTTTAGAGCCGATGGCGAAAGTATATGAACATTTAAAGCGGTCAATATTTTTCTGGGAGCCGTTCATTTTCCCTGATTCTATCATGTCAACATACGCGTCGACGAACATCTCGGTATGCCCTCCGAGGTTTTTCAGGTCAGATTGCGCAATAAGTGAACCAACCATGTTTGGCATGCCCCCTATCCCCAGCTGTATACAGCAACCATCGTATATGTACTGCATTACATGTTTTGCGATTTCCGTGTCTATTTCAGTTGGTGGTACCTGCGGCGCGTCGTATAAATTTTGTTCAGGAGGTGCTTCAACGATATAATCAAGGCGTGATATGTGCACAGCTTCTTCGTTTCCCCCAAGGCATATGGGCATATTCGGGTTTACCTCTGCAATTACCACGTCCGCCCCTTCAATTTTTGCCGAAGTTTCAGAGTTCTGCGGACCAATATTGAAAAAACCGGATTCATCCATCGGACCAACCTGCACCATGGCAACCCATTTTGCCTTTCTGCTTTTTTCAGGATCATTATAATAGATAGATCGATAGCCCTTAGTAATGTTTTCGTTGGGATCCTGGTTAATTAGCTTCCTGTAATAAAAGGGAGCCCTGTGGTATAGTATTGGGCAGTAATAGGCTGATTCCATCTGGCTGTGAAGTATTCTCGTCAGCTTGCTCCATTGCCAGTCCATGTACTTAAAACTGCCGGGATACTTTATGACTTCGGGAACAGGAGGCAGGGAAACAGCTGTATAAATACTTACATCCCTGAGCTCATCGGCTCGTGCAGCCAGTGCCTGGTCAAGAATAACCGGCTTCCCGTTAAAAAATCCATAATCGACGGTATCCCCTGAATTGACCACCTTAACTGATTCCTCAGGAGAAACCAGCTTTTTGCTGTATTCCTTGTTATAATTCATGTGACCTCCCCTGTTATGAGAAAAATAGCAGCATATTATGTTTTATTTATTATAATAATACAGTATTATAATGTCAATGAAAATATGTATAATAAATAAAAAATACAAGTACTGTTTTGATAAAAAGTACTTGTTGAAATGTTCTATCAAGATTTCCAGGTAATAATAATTAGAAGTAATAAATAAAAAGTTTGTGTTATATGTTACTGTCATGGAAATTTTGTTGCATATCACCTGAATATTTAATCAAATGGGGGAAATATATAAAAATAATAACTGTGAGGTCTTCAATGCAAAATCTGTTCTATCCCGGGTCAGTAGCAGTAATAGGCTTATCATCAAAGCCAAATAATATACCACGCATTACCCTTGAAAATATGCTGCGCTGGGGTTACCAGGGGCGAATATTCGGGGTTAATCCACGTTCTGATGAAGAACACGTGGATGGCATTAAAATGTATAAAAAAGTTGATGAATTACCGGTTGTGCCCGACCTCGCCTACGTGTTGATCCCTGCAAAGTACATACCGGATATGGTTGAAGAATGCGGGAAAGCCGGTGTGAAATGGATGGCCATACCCAGCGGTGGATTTTCTGAATACAGTGAAGAAGGACAAAAGCTGGCAGATCTTACCCTTGAAAAGGCCCGTGAATATGGCATCAGGTTTGTTGGCCCAAATGGACTTACCGTGGCTAATGCCGCAAACGGATTATGCCTGCCATTTGTGCCGCTGTACAGGCCCCCGATTGGAGGAATGTCAATAATATCACAGAGCGGTGGCGTGGGGGTGATGATGTGGAATATCATCATGGACGAAAACATCGGTATCGCCAAGTTTGCAAGTATCGGTAACAAGCTTGATCTGGATGAGGTTGATTTCCTCAAGTATTATGGAGAAGATCCGGAAACGAAGATAATCTGCATGTATCTTGAAAGCATACAACGGGGCAGGGAACTCATCGAGGCTGCTGAGAATATCGACAAACCCATTGTCATATATAAATCCAATACCACGGCTGCGGGCAAACAGGCGGCAATGAGCCATACAGCCGCGGTAAGCAATGACGAGGACATCATTGATTCCGCTTTTCAGCGGGCTGGTATAATACGTATACACAACTACCATGATTTCTTTGCCCTTGCCAAGGCATTCAAAATGCCTCCAATGAAAGGAAAGCGTATCATGGTAATGAGCCCCGCCGGTGGTTTTGCGGTAATGACGGCTGACCTTTGCGAAAACGAGGGTTTCGAATTTGCTGATCCAGGGCAGGACTTCTACAAGGGACTTCAAAGCTTCTCTAATGCCGGGGTCATCAATTTTTCCAATCCATTAGATATGGGTGACATATATGATCCCAATATGACTGCCCATGTTGTCTACTCGGTGATGCATAGTGATAAGGTTGACGGTGCAATATATGTAAGTCAGCGACCCCATATGCCCGACGGTGAAAATGTATTTTACAGGATGTTTCTTGCCGACCTCTCCAAGGAAACCTGGGGAGCGATCCTGTCTTCAGCAAAACCCCTGGGAATATGCCTGCTGGGAGAATCGGGATATATGTCCCAGGTTAAAAAAGCGGTAAATTTCCCAATATTTAACAGCCCTGAAGAACTGGTTCGGGTAATGGCCATGCAGATGAAATATCACACCGGTAATATGCGCCAGAAAGAGGATGTAATCAGGCCAGCTGGTATTGACCAGTCACGGGCTGAAGAATGGCTTGAGAAAAGAACCGGTGAGTGTGGTGAAGAGACACTTGAGCTTGTTCAATCATATGGTATACCCGTTCCTGAAAATGAAGTGGCAGTAGATAGCAAAACAGCAATAAAGGTTTGCGGTAAAATTGGATATCCGGTTGTTATGAAAGTGGTCTCTCCTGATGCGTTACATAAGTCTGATGCAGGGGGTGTTGTAGTAGGAATTGAGAATGACAAAGAAGCTGAAAAGGCTTTTAATACCATAAAGAATAACCTATCTGCTTATAATAAAAATGCCCGCTTTGATGGTGTCAGGGTAATGAACATGGCAGATGAGGGCTATGATATGTTTATCGGCGGCAAATATGATGAATCCTTCGGGCAGGTTATATTTTACGGCATGGGGGGGATCTTCATAGAGGTGTTTACTGATGTCGCGAATTCTCTTTGTCCGGTTACCGCTGGTGAAGTCAGGGAGAAGCTTCAATCTCTCAAATCATACAAGCTCCTTGAAGGTGCCCGCGGGGGCAAGGAGGGGGACGTCAATGCCCTGGTGGACATAATAGTGAGGACATCACATCTTCTGGCAGAGCATCCACAGGTAAAAGAACTGGACCTTAATCCTGTTCGTGTGCTGCCCAATGGAAAGGGAGCATTGGCCCTTGACGCAAGGATGAGAGTTGGGTAATGTTTTCACGTGGATTTTCAGGAATACTTTTTCAATGATTCAAGAATTATAGCCAGCCTGGACTGGCCTTTGAGGAAGGTCTTTATCTCTTCTTCGGTGTAGTGTTCCACAATAAATGACTCAATGTCAAAAAGATGATACCAGCAGTTGAGAACCTGGTTGCAGGGAAGGCCTTTATTCATTACACGGCAATACCCGAAGTGTATCTCGCTTCCCAACTGCCGACATCGTGGATGCATCTTCGCATCGTATTTTGTAATATCACTGGACATTAAATGGTGCTTTCCAGGTCCTTTATACCTTTCTTGAGAAGGTTATGCTCTTTTGAGTCTTTTGGAAAGGATTTCATGTATTTCTCGAAATACTTGAGCTGTTCCTTTTTCCATTTTTTCATTTCAACATCTGAATGAATCATTGTATCCCCCTGTTAAATTATCGATAATGAATCTGTTATATACTGAATATCGGAAGAAGTTGCAAAATGACTTGAGACGTTTATTATAATGTAAAGATTATATTTTTATTGATGGTTTACCGATATAAGAATTATACAATAGTGTAAAATTGTATTTATTTCTTTAATTTTTGTTACTATATTATAGTTTTATATGTATATTAAATCAGGTGTGTGTGGATTGAAATGGTAGATAAAGAAAAAATTGATATACGGGAAATACCGATAATTCCCCAGGTGGCTACTAAAATACTGCAGATGCAGGAAGAAAACCTCCAGATAAGTTTTAAAGAACTCGAAAACCTGATACTGCTTGATCCCGCGTTGACAGCCAAAATACTCAAGGTGGCAAACTCTGCGTTATATGCACGGCAAAGGGAAATTACCAACCTTCAGCAGGCTATTACACTCCTGGGATTCAAGACAATAAAAAGCCTGGTGATGCTTGTATGCGCTTCAAACCTGTATGGGAAGAAGAAAGGGCCTCGTGCGCAGGCAAATATAAATACTATAACTAAAGTTTCAGAACTATCCATGTGGCGTCATTCAGTGCTTACCGCGTTTGTTGGACGAGCAATTGCAACAAGGCTTAAGATGGAGGATAGAAAGGAAGAGGTATTTATTGCAGGTCTGCTTCACGATATTGGCAGGATAGTGCTCATGATTAATTTTCCGGAAAAATATGATGAATTTCTTAATACAATATCAACCGGGAAAGGAAAAAATATACTGTCAACCGAAGAGGACATCTTCCGAATGAATCATCAGGATGTGGGAAAATATGTACTGAATCAATGGAATTTCCCGGAGGAATTGATTGATACAGCATATTTCCATCATACATTGCATGTTGATTCTAAATATAAGAATATGGTATCAGTGGTTGGGCTTGCTAATATTTATGCGAAAATAATTGCTGGTGAAAATATTACAGAAAATGACCAGTATTTACAAGATGGTTACATGAAAAGCCTTAATATAGACACGGATCTTGATAAATACCTGCGTGAAAAATTTCTTCGAGAAATTGAAAAGGATGACTTGTACCTGTTGAGTTCATCAATGTTCGAATGATTATTATGATGATTTGGTGAACAGAATAAAATCTATCACCGGTGCTTTTTGTGAAAGATGATACAGGCAGTAGAGCGAACTAACCATCGAAGCGGCAAGGTAGCTTATCCCCGGTACAAGTGGCAAATAAAAGATACCCGTTACAGTAAAACACGTGTTACAAAGAAAATAGAGTAACGCGGCCAGCAATGCTTCCTTTCTGAGTTCAAGGTAAAGAAGATAAATTTGTAAAACCAGTGAACACATATGAAAAAAAACAGCAATAAGTAGTATTGACATTATCATAACGTTTATCTGGGGATATCCCATAAATACTATTACCCGCTTAATGTTGAAGATAAGTGCGGCTGTCCAAACAAGCTGAAAAAGAACAAGTCCGGTAGCACCTTTAACCAGGGCAGAGAGCATGGCCTCCTTTCTCAAATCCATTTCCTTGATTGTATCGGTAAGAAGGTTTTTCACGAAATCAAGATATTTAGTATGAAATTTTGTTTCTGACACAACAAGAAAATATACAAGTCCAGGTATCATCGATATATATGCCAGGAAAACAGGTATATCATAACTAATAAAATGGTAAAAATATGTACCGGGGATGTTTGTCCCAACCGTAAACCAGTAGATTATTTTGTCTGCCCATATTGCCATGTTAAAGAACAATCCCATAAAGAAAAGATATTTGAATTCAGAGAAATATTTAAACATGTAAATATTTAAAGTAAGGCTTTTGATCGGATACGATTTAAGTGAAATTAGAAGTAGTATGAATATTATTGCGAACTGACCTGTTGTATATCCCAAAAGCGCCCCGGATACTCCATACAGGTCACCGAGAATAAATACTCCAAGCAGGCTTATGATCGTTCCAGAGAGGTAAGTTAAAAATATTTTATTATATTCTTTTAAGAGGGCAACATATATAAGCATTATCCACAATATATTAATGACAGCAAACAGGAATACCAGTGAAACAGCATAGAGAATCTCATTCCTGACGAAAGAGAAATCATTAAAATAGATAAAGGTAGTTGTGATAAGGCATGATAGAAATACAACAACCGCAATTATGCTGATCAGGGCAGGGGGAATTGATTCGTGGTCTTCGATATACAGCATATCAGCGATGTATCGGGAAAATATATAATGTATACCTCCGAACAAAAATAGTGAAAACGCATACACGTATACAATGGTAACAGTAAACAGGGCTGGATTTTCTGATATGGCTGAGAAGGCAAACTTTTGTATCAGGTAAATTGAGATTACCGATAGTATCCACGGCCCGGCAACAATAATAATACCGAGAAAAAATGCCCTCAATATAGAGGACAGGGTACCCTTGTGAAGAATCTTATAAAGTTCAAATCCTATACCAGCCATTTTAGGAAACACCTGTTTCGGTTTGAAAGTCTTCAATGTGTTTACTGTAAAGTCCGTCATACGTGGCAATAAGATCAGTTTTACTGTAATACTTAATAACCTTTTCACGATTGGCAGCTACCAGTGACTCCCTGTATTCATCATCCTGGTAGAGGGTAATGATACCATCTGCCAGCTTGAATGAATCTTTCGGATCAGCAAGAAGCTTTTCATCATAATCCAGCATCTCAGGGACATTCCCAACCCTGGTGGAAACCACGGGTATACCGGCTGCATACGCTTCAAGTATTACAAGTGGTTGAGCTTCCCTTATACTGGAAAGAACAAGTACGTCTAGAAAGGAGTAATATTCACGAACATCGGCTTTCCCGGTAAAAATAATATTTTTTTCAATTTTAAAATTAGCAACAAGTTGTATACATTCATCATAATAAGCCATGTCCTCATCTTCAGGTCCTATTATAAAAAATTCAGAATCGGGTATAGTTTCAGTAACAATTTTTGCAGCGATGATGAAGTTTTTAATATCCTTTATTGGCACAACCCTGGCGACAATACCAACTGAAAATTTTTCACGTGATTCTATTTTCAGGTCCAAGTAACGTGACAATTCAATACCATTTGGGATTACCATTGTTTTATCCCTTTGCGCGCCCTGGGATATTTGAATATTTCTGTTCATTTCAAAAAGAGATATTACCAGGTCTGAATAATCGTAGGTGATTTTCCCAAGATCATTGAAAATATTTACCCATAGATCACGTTGATAACCAAGTACCCATCGGGCTCTTTTTATATCGATCTCCCTTTCCTTGTTGTAAAGACCATGTTCTGTCAGTAAAACCGGTTTGTTGAACATTATTTTCGCAATGGCAGCAGTAAGACCGGCATAACCTGTTGAGATAGTATGGTAGAGATCTGCCACAGGGATGTCCCAGGTAAGAATCTTGAGCATATATTCATGTGAAGCCAGCCATGCCCAGTAATAATCAGAAAATGGATAGAGGGGGTTGTTCTTGTTTCCCAGGATTTTTGTCATTTCCCAGCTTCTGGTGTTTTTTTGAATGGATATATTGCTATAACGGTATTTCTGCATTGTTTTCACTATCCATTCAAGCCTGTTGAAATCCTGGTTCTTCATTATTTCATCATGGAATGTGGTGATTTGATCAAAAAAATCATTATTTACGCGTTTGCCAGGTCTTTGTACAGGTTCTGTAAGTATTCGATTTTCAAGTTGCACAACGTTAGGGGGAAAATCATATTTTACCGTATTATCCTGGTCTGCGGTAATTGCAAAAAGTATAAAATTATAATTATCTAAACCCGAAATGATATCCTGTATCCAGGCGGAAACCCCACCGGTGACATAAGGATACGAACCCTCTGCAATAATGCAGATAGTTTTTTTTTCAGGATCGGATGTATTGAGTACTATAGAATCCATTGATAAATCACTGATTGAATAAGATCTTCCTGTTCAGGCTGAACAGTTGCTATCATGTTACAGATTGTAATAACTTTCGCGATATCGTGTAGCATGTAGTAACAATGAGCCATCTGAAAAAGTGCATTTATATCTTTATTTTGAAGTGAATAAATATTGGCAAATAAAGAGACTGCCAGGGGATAATTTTCATTCAGCATGTAAATCTGCGCAAGGGCACGTTTTATACGAATTCTTTCAGGTTTTTCATCGTATGCAAGCTGCAAATGATAAAGTGATTCATTGATATAGAATTTTTGAATCATTCTCTGACCGGCAAGAAGATCAGAAAATTCAAGATATAATAAGCCGCAAATGTAATTAAGTATATATGATTTTCCTTTGTTGTTTTTAATCCGATCCTTAACACGCTGAATTTTTTGAATAAAACTATTTTCTATTGAATTAAGTCCTTCAGCTGCGTATAATGCGATCTCCGGGCTCGGGTCTTGTATCATGTTTCTAAGTATCTTTACTGAATGTGGATTTGGACGCATGGTCAATTTGTGTTGTGAAAACAACCGTGTGATCTCGTCAATGTCTTGCGATTCATCTACCAGTGGGCGCAGAGATGTTGCCATTTCCAGGTAAAACTCAATACCAATCAGGCCTTCTTTAAAGGCTTTTCTGCATTTATGTTGCGTTTGGGGTATATACTGATCAGCGGGTTGATCATTCCTGTAGTAATCAAAAGGGTCTTCGTGCATGAAAAAATGCGATGAGGTTTCAATATCCAATTTAGTTGATGATACATCATCAACTAAAAAAACACTTAGTATGTTACTGCGAATACCCATAGACTATATCTTTTGCATTAATATAAGATTATCAGCCAGCATAACCAGGTCTTCCTGTGACTCGTGATTTGGTCTTAGGCTGCTATAACCGATTATTATTTCCGGGGTAACCATATCACCTTTAATCGAATATAGCTTTTTACTATTGTGTTCAACAAGTGAAAGGCTGAACATGGCTGTACCGTCATAATCCATACTTGGGAGAATAGCAGCAAATTGGTACATCTCCTTGTACTGGAATATCATGGCGTGACCTTTAGTAAGTTGAATAACAAGGTCTGATACTTCTTTTAAAATTAATAGTACGTCATCAGGGTAATGTGATTCCAGGAGGTCGCTTACATTGGATAATTCAACTATGAGAAGAGATAAGTTGGTTTTTTGTAATTTTGACCGGTTGAATTCTTCTTCCAGCAGAATAAAGAATTCTTCAAGAGAATGAAAACCGGTAACAGGGTGAACTTCGCCACGATGGGTAAGTTCGTTAAACCGTATCGCGTTTCTTATGATGGGGGCGGCGAGGTCGGCAATCATCATTAAAAGCTGTTCGGTGTACATATTGTACTTTATGAAAGGCATCTTCTCAATGTTAATAGCTCCCCATACCTGGTTGTCGATGTTGATTGGCACAGTGAGAATATTCTCTTTTTTATCAAGTTGCCTGAGATTTTTATATTTTTGAAGCATCTTTATGGAAAAATTCACATTATTTCTCACAACCCAGCCGGTAATGCTTTCAGTGCTCATCCGGTAATTATCAGGTGACATACTATGTTCATCCCATCCATGTTGGGATAATAATTCAAGTATGCTTTCCTCCCTGTTGTGTTTCCAGATAGAGCATTTTTCGGCACCGGTAAACCTTACTATGGCGTTAAGAATATTGGGATAAATGCTTTCAAGGTTGAGTGAATTCAGGGCAATTATACTTGAATAAAGAGAAATTAGTGAGTTCTGCTGACCAAGAATCCGGTCCTGGTATTCCTCGTTTACCATCGTGAGGGATGTTATTTCATGATTAAGCTTAGATAACTGGTTCTGATATAAAATATTTTTATCTTTCAGTCTTCGTATCACGTTTCCGAGGTTATCACGTATTTCACCAAGAATTATAATAAGTAGTAGTGAAACAAACAAATATTGCTGTATTCTTGTATGTATTAATTGAGAATACAAAAGTGAATTAATTAAACTTGTTTGATAGACAAGATCGGAGATAAAAGCTGTTGCGGTAAAAATAATAAATGTTGTGATAAGGGTAATAAAACCGGAAAATTTTCCATAAAAAACTGAGAAAAAAATAATTATTATGAAATAAGGATTATAATAACTGTCAAAAAAACCAACAGTATCCGGAAACATATAAAAGTCAATAATGCCGATAACAGCTACTGCCGCGATTATTTCGGCAGGGTAAGTTTTTTTGAATACATGGGTAATTTTTGAAATTATATTATTCATGCAATGGTATACTGTGGTATGAAATTTAAAAATACAAGAAATTATTATAATTATTTAAAGTAAATGTCAAGATGGTAATGTTAATTTATATTTATTTTACATAAAAAAAGGCTGTCACTAAGTGACAGCCTTTTTAATGTATTGTGAAAAGGTATTAGTTTACCATTTTTCAACAAGCTCAAACATTGCAGCAGCACCCATGCCACCGCCGATACACATTGACTCGACACCGTATTTAACGCCTTTTTTCTGCATCATGTTTACCAGCTGTGCAGCAAGCTTTGCCCCGGTACATCCAAGTGGGTGACCGAGTGCGATTGCTCCACCGTTTACGTTAATACGACGATCTTTGCTTTCAGATGACCATTCTTTCTTGTCATCAATACCTAACTGCTGTGCACAGTAGATGGCCTGCGACGCGAAGGCTTCGTTTATTTCGAAGAGTCCAACATCTTTCAGGTCCATACCAACAAGCTTCATGAGTTTTGGTATAGCATATGCCGGTCCAACACCCATCTCATCAGGCTCAACACCGGCTACCGTGTATGCTTTCACCTTTGCAATTGGTGTAACACCATATTTGCGGCAGGCTTCTTCACTCATAATAAGTGTTGCAGCAGCACCGTCAGTAGTCTGTGAAGAGTTACCGGCGGTAACAGAACCCATTGCTGAGAAAGCAGGTCGAAGTTTACCAAGACCTTCAGCGGTGGTGTTATCACGTACACCATCGTCGAAATCCTGTGTAAAGGTTTCCTGACCAATAGTTCCATCAGCCTGCGGTACATATTTAACAGCAGGTGTGGGAATTATTTCATCATAGTCACCGTTTTTCTGTGCCTGTACGGCTTTCATCTGTGAATGAAAAGCAAATTCATCCTGCATTTCGCGGGTTATCTTGTACCTGTTGGCTACGTTCTCAGCCGTGATACCCATTGAAATGTATACATCAGCATCTTCCCTGGCCCAGTCAGGATTTGGACGTGGCATGTTTCCACCCATGGGTACGATAGACATGGATTCCAAACCGCCACCGATGGTTACGTCAGCCCATCCTGACATGACGCGCATTGCGGAAATGGTGATTGCTTCAAGGCCGGATGAACAGAACCTGTTGACTGTGGCTCCACAGGTATCTATTGGGAAACCAGCCATGAGTGCTGCAACTCGTCCGATATTAAGACCCTGTTCAGCTTCGGGAAAGGCACAACCAATCATTATGTCTTCAACCACTGCCTTGTCAACTTTTGATCTTTCCATCAGTCCGTTGAGTGCAGTTACGAGAAGAGCTTCTGGTCTTGTCTGTGCAAGTGCGCCTTTTTTCCTTCGGCAACCAGGTGTTCTAGCTGACTGAACAATATATGCATCTCTCATAAATTTCTCCTCCTGTTGCATAAAATATTTATGCGTTTGTTATATCATTAATGGCTTACCAGTTGTGAGCATGTGCTCAGCCATTTTCTGGGTATTTTCTGTCTTCCAGAGTTCAACGAACGCTTCACGTTCCTGCTTCATCCACTGTTCCTCGGTGATCTCTGTTCCCTGGATTACTTCGCCACCGGAGAGAACGCCTGCGATCTTCTTGGCAATAAACTCCATGTGTGGTGTAATGTATCCACCGCTTTTCATGTTAAGCATTTCGGCTTCTACCATACCCTGGGCTTCACGGCCAATAACTTTAATCTTGGTTTTTAGAGGAGGTGCATACCCGTCATCAACCATCTTGAGTGCTTCTTTCTTGGCTTCGCCAATGAGAAGGTCACGGTTCATAACGATTCGATCTGACTGTCCGATATAACCAAGTGTTCGGGCCTGTGCTGCTGACATGGAAACCTTTGCCTGTGCTACGTTCATAAAGCAGGGCAGGAAGATTCCGGCAAGGTCAGTAATGTTTGCGGATTTTGGAATACCAGCAAGAAATTTTCTCCAGAGGTTCATCATTCCAAGTCCGCCAGGAAGAAGACCGGCACCGATTTCAACAAGTCCCATAAACAGCTCAGTGTGGGCAACGATTCTGTCTGCTGCCAGGCTGACTTCACATCCGCCGCCAAGGGTCATGCCATAAGGTGCTGCAACTACTGGTAGTGGTGAATATCTAACGGCCAGAAGGTTTTCATGGACATTCTTTATAAAAGCATCAATGTCTGACCATTTCTTATCCTTTGCCAGCTTTCCCATGTATCCAAGGTCTCCACCAGCGGAAAATGCGCCTGGCATTCCACCAGCTTCATTACCTATAACGATACCAATACCGTTTTCTTTTACGTAATCAAGAACTTCCGGCAGAAACTCAACGATATCACCGTTGATGGCATTCATCTTTGTGTGGAATTCAACACAGAAGATACCGTCCTCGATGTCAACAAGAGTAACTGAGTCGTTTCCTTTAACCTTGTTTCCGGCACCTTTAAGGTTGAAAAGTGAAATTGCTTTTTCACTCTTCTGTACTTCTTTGTAGCCGCCTTCAACCAGGTCATAGTATGATTCAACACCGTTTTCGATCTTGTAGAAGGTCTTTGCACCTGATGCCAGCATCTTCTTGACGTTTTCAGGTACGTCCATTCCTTCTTTTTCCATTCTTTCAACAGATTTTTCAACACCTATGGCATCCCATGCCTGAAATGGACCAAGCTCAAGATTGTAACCCCATGTCATGGCGTTGTCAATTTCTGTTAAGTTTTCAGCGATCTCGGGGATCCTGTTGGCAGCGTAAATAGCACCGATAGCGGTAAGCTTCCATGCGAATTCAGCATACTTGCCTTTTCCCCATACAATTGTGTTGATCTTTTCAGAAGCAGTAGGCTTCTTCTTTGCTTCTTTGGCTATGTCGATTTCAGGTTTATCGACTTCTTTGTAGTCAAGTGCTTTTGGATCGATAACAAGTTTTTTCCTTTTGCCTTCAGGGGTTTTTTCTTTTTTGTAAAAACCACCCTTGGTTTTGTCGCCATACCACTTGTTCTCGATCATTTTGTTGAACCATTCGGGAGTTTTGTATGCTTCCCGACGTTCGTCATTGGTCAGAAGTTCGTATGAGTTTTCAGCAAGGTGATCAATTGTATCAAGACCAACCATGTCAGAAAGTTTGAACACCGCTGTTTTTGGTCGACCCATTGAGGGACCCATTAACGCGTCAACTTCTGTGATACTCATATCAAATTCGTCGATCAGTTTGAAAACTGTCATGATTTCATGAACACCGATACGGTTACCGATAAAGTTAGGAGTATCTTTTGCCCATACTATACCTTTACCAAGTCTCTTTTCACCGAAATCAGCTATGAAATCAAGAACTTCTTCTTTAGTCTGTTCGCCTGGAATAAGTTCCAGAAGGTGCATGTATCGCACAGGGTTGAAGAAGTGAGTTCCAAGAAAATGCTCTTTGAATGCATCGCTGCATGGTTTAGACATTTCCTTTAAAGGAAGACCAGAGGTGTTAGATGTGATAACTGCTGTTGGCTTTCTGATCTTATCGATCTTTGAAAACAGATCCTGTTTGATTTTAAGATTCTCGATAACAACTTCAACGATAAGGTCACAATCTTTGAGCTTATCAAAATCATCATCCAGGTTACCGAGAGAGATTCGTGCAGCATTTTTTTTGTCCATTATCAGCGCAGGCTTGGCCTTCATCATGCCATCAAACCCGGCCTGAACTATTCTGTTCCGTGCTGCAGGATCTTTCTTCTCGTCATCTTTCAAATCAAAAGGAACGATGTCGAGTAGCAGTGTATCCACACCAGCATCAGCCAAAAGAGCAGCGATACCACCACCCATGATACCGGAGCCTATAACGGCTGCCTTTTCGATCCTTCTTACCATAAGAACCTCCTACGTAAAATTAGTTATAAGAAAATAATAAAACTGCTGATTTATTGTTAATACAATTTACAGTCTCAGACATATTGAAATATTAATTAAAATTGTCAATATTTATAATGAAAAGTGAGCAATTAATTTAAGTTTTTATGGTATATGTAAAATAATATACTCAAATACTAGTATTTATATGAATAAACATGATACAACACGCGACTATTTGTTGTATCATAACAAAGGGGGCGGGTATGGGTGTATTCCAAAACGATGATTATGAAGAAATAGTATCCAGCTTGACATGATATATTGGAATGTGTATATTTTTGTTGACAATAAAAATGTGCGTTACTATAGAGGTTATCACGTTAATTATCACTACAACGTAAATGGCGCCGTACCCAAGTGGCTAAGGGAGAGGTCTGCAAAACCTTTATTCACCGGTTCGAATCCGGTCGGCGCCTCATTTTTACCCTTGTAAAAATTACCTGCCCAAGTGGTGGAACTGGTAGACACAAGGGACTTAAAATCCCTTGGACTTAAAGTCCGTGCCGGTTCAAGTCCGGCCTTGGGCACGTTATTTTTCCTCTTCCAGGTCAAGTAACCCGCTGTTATCTCCAGAATCGCTGTTAAAGGTTTTTCTGTCAACAGGGTTGTTGAGTGAAGATGTATTTGAAGACGAAGCATCGTGAGAGAAACTTGAAAATGCAGTGTTAAATCGTTTCTCAAGATTGTAAAAACTGCGTTCAGGTGCACGGCATTCAACGATGAAAATCCAGCGTGTTGTCTTTTTCAGAAGTATTCGGTGCAGAATCCTGCCGCTTTTAGACTTGTAGTTGAATACGGCTACCTTTCCATGTTCCATACTTTTAATGTTATTGTCGATAATTCGCACAAGAGAAGGGTCTCTTTCCCATAGTTTCCACCTTTTATCATGATATACTTTTTCCATAGTATACCTGGACGCGTCAATCGTGCGTACAATAATGGAAGTAGATTTGTTCTTCGCGGCAATAAACTGGTGTGAATCATCAAGCATCATCTCTGCCATGTCCCAACCGGCGGGAACCTTTATTGCATATCCATAATGTTTATTAGTATACGTACTTATACAGTCAGTGGCAGAATACAGTACCGAGATGCACAAAAGCAACGCAAAAGGTATTGCCGTGATCAGGTATTTTTTCATAAAAACCTTTCCTTTTAGAACCGGAACCCCGGGCTGATAATTACTGTTTTTCAATGGTACGATTGATATCGCTGATTATCGAACTAAGCCGTGGTTTCAGATAATCCAGCCCTTCTTCCGGTGATGATATATAATGAAACAGGGCTATATCTTCTTCGGAAATCATTCCTAAATCAACAAGTTTTTGAAAATTAATGAGGCCTTCCCAGAATGATTGATCGTATAGTAAAATGGGGATGTTGTGTTTTTTCATCTTATTGGTTTGCACCAGGGTAAGGGTTTCGAAAAGTTCATCCAGTGTTCCGTATCCACCCGGAAAGACAATTATGGCCTTGGCATGATAGAGAAACCATAGTTTTCGCATGAAAAAGTAATGAAATTCGAAATTCAGTTCAGGGGTAATGTATGGATTGGGGTCCTGTTCAAATGGCAATGAAATGTTCAACCCGATATTCGGCGCTCCCGCCCGCTTTGCACCCCTGTTTGCCGCTTCCATTATTCCGGGGCCCCCACCGGTGCAGATGGTAAAGCCGTCACGGGTCTCGAGATCTTTCCCATAAGATCCAAGAAGAAAGGCCATCTCTTCGGCTGCCCAGTAATGATTGAATCGATCATCAACGAGGGCACTGTCCGGACTGCTTCGCGCGGAACCGAAGAATACAACCGTGTGGGCAATTTTCATCTCGTTGAATCTTTTTTCAGGTTCAAGATATTCGCAGAGTATCCTTACTGTTCTGGCTTCATGGGAATTGAGAAACTCTTCATCTTTATAGGCCTTAATAGGTTTGTTTGGTGACATTAATATCGTCTTTTCCTTTTCATGTTAAGTATGGTGCCGTCGGTAAAGTCGGAGATGGAGTTAGAGATAAATTTTTCCTTGTCGATCAGGTCGATAGTAATGCTGTCCATAAACGCCGTCATTATTTTAAGTCCTGCGCCAATTCCTTTCAGCACTATTTCCTGGCCGTTTAAACGAACCTTCAGGCCTGTAATTTTTCCATTGAGTGAATAGTTAAACAGCTGGTTGAAGTAATCAACAGATTCACTGCTGGGTGTTTCTTTTTGTGATTTAAGAAGGTCAAGTCCCTTGCCGTGATCAATGATGGTGGTGTCAAATAGTTCAGACGTGATAATATAGCTGACAGTAATTTCGCGGCGTTCAGAATCACTATGATAAAAAATGTTCTCTTCTTTCCTGATTGTTTCCTGGATGGCATTGGTAAGAGCTTCGTCCATGGATAGTACAATTTCATCAATATCCGGCTGGGGGTATCCAATTGATTTGAGATCTTGTATTAATAGATCAATAACAACGGGAACCGTGGCCGTTTCAGCTTTAAAACTATCGAGAAATTTCTTTATTTTGGGATTATAATTATTCATATCCGGCTATTATTATTGTTAGTGATACTATTAATTCATTCGGCAAATTGTATATTAGATTATAAAATATATATAAAAATATATCATTATCGGGTGAATATTTCATTATTAATGACATTGATACAGGAAATCATACGGGAAAGTGAATAATGCAAGTGAAAAATCAACAACTTGTATAAAAAATGGAAAAACCGGAATATTGGTAAATAAATATTGACTTGGGTATGCATATTACATTAGTAAATGTGTATCGATTTTATCGGAGATATATATGAGACAATTTGTTGCGATCCTTATAATGTTGTTTATAATGACAGGTATGGCTTCATGCTCACCATACAGGTACGAAGAGGTGATACCTGTTGTGGAAAAGATGACAATTGAACGCAAGATCGGTCAAATGATAATGCCCGCGGTACCGGGAACTCATATTAGTACACCCACAAGGGAAATAATCAGGCAGTGCATGCCGGGGGGCATCATATTATTCGGTTTTAACCTTGAGGATCGGGCACAAACCATAGAATTAATATCCTCATTGCAGGATGAATCAATGGCCAGATCCGGTATTCCCCTGTTCGTCTCCATTGACCAGGAGGGCGGACGGGTGAAGCGAATCAGGGACGGGGTGACACAGTTCCCCGGCAGCCTTGCCTTTGGTGTTGTCAATAACGAAGATCTCATGTACCGGGCGGCCCGCATTACGGGTTTGGAGCTTCGTCAAACAGGAGTGAACATGAACCTTGCCCCCGTACTTGATGTAAACAATAATCCGATGAATCCTGTTATCAATACACGGTCATTCGGTTCAAAGCCTGGCATCGTGGCACGAATGGGGGTGGCGTATATAAAGGGCCTGCAGGAGGCTAAATGTATAGCCGTGGGTAAACACTTTCCAGGTCATGGAGATACAGACAGGGATTCTCATCATACGTTGCCGGTTATCAGGTACGACATGAAAAGATTACGAAACGTTGAGCTTGTACCATTTGAAAAGGCCATCGCAAACGGGATTGAAGGGATAATGACGGCACATATCGCGTATCCTGAAATTCTTGATTCCAGGCAACCTGCAACTATTTCGTCCTATTTTCTAAAAGAATTATTGCGGGATGAGATGAAGTTTAAAGGATTGGTCCTCACCGATGACATGGAGATGAAAGGTATCGCAGGTGTGGCATCAGCGGGTGAGGGTGCAATCAAGGCTGTACAGGCGGGTGCGGATATAATCCTGATAAGTTCGTATGGTGAAAACGTGACGGATATATACAACAGCCTGTTACGGGCGGTAAAGGACGGAACCATCTCAGAAGAAAGAATTGATCGATCAGTAACACGAATACTGGAGCAGAAAGTCAGGTACAACATTATGGAGACCGGTGAGAAGGTAATCGCACCGGTCAAATTTCATTTGTCCGAAGATGAAAAGAAGCTGCTTTCAGAGGCAGAATCGATAAACAACCGCGTCTCACGACAGGCTGTATATTTTCACGCCGGCGACCAGGTGCCCTTTTCGCGGTATATAATAAAAAATAATGGCAAAAATGCCGTAATCATCACGGAAAACAAGACAACCGCCGGTCTTTTCAAAGCCGCCTTTTCAGATATAACTGTACTTTCCGGGTGGGATGCAAAAAAGGTTTCCGGTAAAATGATCTACCTTGTATCCTACTCAGCCAGCTACAGAAAGTTTAAAGACATTATCACGAAGAAAAACGTGACAATAGACAGGGTTTTAATTATCCACACGGGCAATCCATTTCCCCTTGCAGGAAATATATCCATTCCGCCAACCCTCTTTACTTTTTCAAACACCAGGGGATCAATAGAGGCAGCCATTCATTGCCTGGGGGGGGAATATGAACCCCGAAGAAAGATTAACGTAAACCTTGGCTTTAAAACACCGTGAAAACAGGGGTCTATGTCCATTTCCCTTTCTGCAGGGCTAAATGTGACTATTGTGATTTCTATTCCGTACCCGCAGCTCCCGGCAGGGGAAGCCGAATATCAGAATACGTAGACGCTCTTCTACGGGAAATCCGATGTCATCAAAAAAACCTGTCCGCATGCCAGGTAGACACCGTATACTTCGGTGGCGGCACTCCTTCCATGATGTCTTCAAGTGATATAGCGAAAATAATTGAAGAGATTCAAACCCAGAGCAGGGGGGTGGACGTGAATGCCGAGATCACACTTGAATGTAACCCATCGGACATGAACCCGGCATATACTAACCAGTGCATTCAGGCCGGGGTCAACAGGATCACGCTGGGGCTGCAGACCATCAACCCCGTCCACCATCGCTTTATCGGGAGAACCGGGAGGTGTCCCGATATCAGTGTGCTGAGAGATTTCTGTTCGATACAGGGGGTAAACCACGCCATAGACATAATAGCAGGGATGCCCCGGCAGGACACAGAAGAATTTAGAGATGAACTGCACCGGATCCTGGAGTATAACCCCGGGCACGTGTCCCTTTATATGCTGACACTTGAGGAGGGAACCCCCCTGTATAACAGGTTCAGTCCCAACGGGGAATGGCAGAATCATCAACGTGATGTGTTTGAGACAGCAATAAGGGTTCTGCGTGAGTATGGATACCAGCATTATGAAATATCAAATTTTGCAAAACCCGGAATGAAATCAAGGCATAACATGAAATACTGGCAATTTGATCCGTATATAGGATTAGGGCCGGCCGCCCATTCCTTTTTCAAGGGAGAACGGTGGTATAACGGAAAAGATGTACCTGGCTATATGCAATCACCATGTGAAATTTTCATTCGTGACAGTCGTAATAACAATGATATACTTGTGGAATACCTGATGGGTGCCATTCGACTGCTGGATGGATTTTACCTGGAGGAGATTCCGTCAATAACCGGTGTACCGCTTCCTGACAAGGTGCACCAGTCCATCATGAACCTGGTAAATGAAAAAATCTTGATACTTGAAACTGATGAGAGGGGACCCCGTATCAGGTTATCATATGAAGGTATTTTTTACCTGGATGATATAGTCTACAGGATGGTAGAGGTGCTGCTGAACGAAGGAGTGTAGTTAATCCCTTATCACAAAATACTTGCTGTAGATCGTATTTACCCGTTTAAAATAATCAGCAAGCTTTTCATTACCGGTTAAATTATAATAATATGACAACAGCTGGGAACTTTTCACTACGTATGAATTGAGATCCCTGCCCTTGAGGCCTTTGATTATTTCAATATTTCCTTTTTCAAGGTAATTGATGGCCACCTTGAGTGTCTGGGTCAGCCTGGCAGAGTCCTGTTTTAAATCAGAGTCATCATTGCTCACGAGATTCTGTATCTTTATTTCGTCAAGACCGCCGGAGATCAAAAAATATTTTCGTATGTCTTTCATGGATTTGCTTATTGTGGCCCTGTTCACCGCGTCACGAAACATCGATCGTAATTTTTCAAAGGCGTTTACTTTTTCGGCATAGTTCTCCGGCTGCTGACCATGTATTTTTGCGTAAAGATTAAAGGCGGTTTTCTCAACTTCCTGGCAGTCGATGTCACTATTAATGACTGCCTTCAGTTTATGATAATTCTGGGGATTTCTGTCTATGATGGTAATATACAGCTGCACACCCTTAAGGGATTCCTGGTAAACAGGCAGTGTGGCAGACGAAAAATCCTTGTCGGTGTATTTCTTCATACCCTCAATGATCATGGGTGACTGGGCGGTTATGAGTAACGCGTCCATGTCAGGCTGGAAATCCTTGAATGATCTTTTCTTTGCTATCGGGTCATTGCTGACTTCTTCATCCAGGGAAGCTTCGGGAACATCCTGTGGTTCGTGGTTCTCATCAAAGGTGAACTCGTCGATCTTGGTTTCGTCAAAAAGTTCATCAAAAATATTGTCACCCTGTTCGCTGTTGTTCATTTTAAGCGTACCATAAAGATAATTATTATTTCTAGAATTATAAACAAATACTATTGTTAAGAAACATTTCAATAGTACCAATGTTGTATCATTATTGTCAATGTAATATCCATGTACCTGTTAAAAATTACTGTAATCAGCCTTTGTTACCAAAAAATAATTAACATAAAACCACATAAGTGTAAATACAACAATATGTAAGTATTAAATATATAAATATACATATCTGAAAAGGTGATAATTCTCATTTTGTTGTTGACAGGTATTAGAAAGAGGGTTGTAATGTCAAAGCAGGGTAACGAACAACTGTAGTGGTAAGCCTTTTTTCTCTGAAAAACAGGCAAAAACGTAATTTTCCTGCCGACTTGTCTTCAAAAATACAGTATATTTAACTTATATGAAATGTATTGTTTATTTTTGATACTACATGTAATAAAAAGATACTGGTATGAGTGAAAATGATGACTCGAACAACACAAGTAGTATAATATTTCGAAAACCCCAACCGGGTGATGGTATTGCTGTTTACAAGCTTGTTGACGCGTCAAAACCACTGGATTTAAATTCATTATACAGTTACCTGCTGATATGTGCCCATCATGATACAACAAGTGTTGTAGTTGAAAGTGATGGGGAAATAACAGGGTACATATCAGGATACAGGCATCCTAAAAAGGATGATACCCTTTTCGTATGGCAGGTGGCAGTAAGCAAAACCATGCGAAAAATGGGACTTGCCAGGAAGATGATACTGGATATTCTATCGCGGTCACATCTTGATGGTATTCAGTTTATTGAAACTACTGTTACCCCTTCAAATTCCGCTTCACGTGGATTTTTCAGAAATCTTGCATCTCATCTCGAGACTGAATGCAATGAGAGTGATTATTTTTCCGCGGAAATGTTTGGAGGTGAAGAGCACGAACCTGAGGATCTTTTCAGGATCGGACCCTTCAGCAGTAAAATAGTTAGAAAAAAAAACAAGGAGGAACAATGAGAATATTCGAACAGATGGAATCACAGGTGAGAAGTTATGTACGCCATTTTCCTACGATTTTTAACAAGGCAAAAGGGTCAAAGCTTTTCGATGAACAGGACAAGGAATATATTGATTTCTTTGCCGGTGCGGGCACACTTAATTATGGCCATAATAACCCGATGGTGTCAGAGGCACTTATAGAGTATATACAGAATGACGGTATCGTGCATGGCCTTGACAAGGCGACAACCGCGAAGAAAGCCTTTCTTGAGGCGTTGTATTACACCATCCTGGAACCCAGGCATATGGAATACAAGGTTCAGTTTGCCGGTCCTACGGGTACAAACGCGGTTGAGACAGCGTTGAAACTTGTACGCATGGTAAAAGGCAGATCCAATATCATTTCATTTACCAACGGTTTTCACGGGCTTACCATGGGCTCTATGGCGGTAACCGGTAACGCTTTTTACAGGGACGAAGCATTCATTAACAGGCAGAATGTTTCCTTTATGCCCTATGATAACTACTTCGGTGATGGTGTAAATACTGCTGAGTATATGAGAAAATTTCTTGATGACGTGAGCAGCGGCGTGGATATACCGGCGGCAATTATTGTTGAGACGGTTCAGGCTGAAGGCGGTGTGAATGTGGCGTCAAACGAATGGCTGCAGGAAATAGAAAAGATATGCCGTGATTACGACATATTGCTGATAGCTGACGAGATACAGATCGGAAATGGAAGAACTGGTACATTTTTCAGCTTTGAAGAATCGGGTATTAACCCTGACGTTATCGTTCTGTCAAAGTCAATCGGCGGTGGTCTGCCACTTTCACTGGTTCTTATAAAGCCCGAATTAGACCAGTGGAAACCAGGTGAGCATACCGGTACATTCAGGGGAAACAACCTGGCCTTCGTGGCATCCACCAAGCTGTTCAGCTACTGGGAAAATGCAAACCTGTCTGACGCGGTGTTTTACAAGGAAAAGATATTAAAAGAAGAACTTGAGAAAATCGTCAAAAAATATCCCAGCCTGGACGCATCCGTGCGTGGACGTGGATTGATATACGGGCTGCATATACCATTCCTGGGATTCTGTGCTGACGTGTCAGAGGCGGCTTTTGAACGGGGATTGATAATCGAACTTGCGGGTGCAAAGGATGATGTGCTCAAGTTTCTGCCCCCACTTGTCATCGAAGAAGAATTGTTGAAAGAAGGTCTTGGCATAATTGACGAGTCCATAGGTGCGGTGCTGGAAAAGCGTGAAGCCATGCTGAAAGGAGAAGAACCCGCATGATAGTCCGCACAATTGACGAGATTAAGAACTCTGAAAGAGAAGTTCATGCTGAAAATGGGAACTGGACCAGCAGGAGAATGGTACTGGCAGATGATAAAATGGGGTTTTCTTTTCATGAAACCATAATATATGCCAATACCGAAACTCATATATGGTACAAGAATCATCTTGAAGCAGTATACTGTATTGAAGGTGAGGGTGAGGTGGAAACCATCACGGATGGAAAGAAATATCCAATAAATCCTGGTACCATGTATGCCCTCAATGAGCATGATGAACACTATTTGCGTGCGTTTAACAGCGACATGAGGCTGATATGTGTATTTGATCCGGCACTTACGGGAAAAGAAGTTCACCGGGAAGATGGTTCATATCCGCCACCGGGTGATAAATAAAAAACATTGCAAAATGCAATAGTTATTGAAAAATACAATACTTTGTGATAAAACGATGTACAGGATGTGCTGTACATCGTTTTTTTATGTCGTAGAAAAGGGTAACTACAGCAAGAGGCATAATCGCATTGATGAAATACGATAATAACGAGTACAAGTAAAATGAATTCAATTGAAAGTGGTTTTAACAGTGACAATATCATACTGGATAGTATTGCCGATGGAGTGTTTACCGTTGATTTGGATTACAGGATAACATCGGTTAACAAGGCTGCCCAATCCATTCTGCATATATCACAAGATGAGGCATTGGGGAAGTATTGTTTTGAGGTTTTTCATGCTAATATATGTGAACACTCCTGCGCCTTGCGTGAAACATTCACCAGCGGTAAAAATATAGTTAACAAAACAATATATATTGTAAACGCCGAAGGTGAAAAGATACCCGTAAGTATCAGTACTGCATTATTGCGCAATACTGACGGTACTATAATCGGCGGTGTTGAAACATTTCGAAATATTTCAGATATTATTGAGCTGCGCAAAACTATAGAATCAAAATATACATTCGAAGACATTGTCAGCAAAAACAGCCAGATGATGGATCTTTTCGGGATTTTGCCTGATATAGCCGAAAGCGACAGTTCTGTACTTATAGAGGGGCCCAGTGGAACAGGAAAAGAACTGATTGCCAGGGCCATTCATAATCTGAGCAGGAGATCTGATAACAGGCTTGTTGTAATTAATTGTGCCGCGCTTCCTGATACGTTGCTGGAATCCGAACTTTTTGGCTACAAGGCCGGTGCATTTACAGACGCTAGAAAGGATAAACCTGGAAAAATCGCTACAGCAGAGGGTGGTACAGTTTTTCTTGATGAGATAGGTGAAATTTCTATCGCCCTGCAGGTGAAACTTCTACGCTTTTTACAGGAGAAAACCTACGAACCACTGGGAGCAGTAGAAGGCGAAAAAGCCAACGTGAGAATAATAGCGGCAACCAACAAGGTGCTGCATGATGAAGTCAAGTCAGGTGCTTTCCGGGATGACCTGTATTACAGGTTGAATATCGTTAATATCAAGCTTCCACCCCTGCGGGACCGTAAAGAAGATATTCCCATCCTTGTAAAGCATTTCGTTCGACGATTCAACCTTATCAGGGACAGGGAGATAGAAGGTGTATCAGATACGGTTATGAATATTCTCATGGAATACCAGTATCCGGGGAACATTCGTGAACTGGAAAATATAATAGAACACGCATTCGTTCTCTGCAAGGAGCCCTATGTACAGGCACAGCATCTTCCTGCCCATCTCAGGCAAAGCAGTATCGATACCGGGAAACCTGTTACCCTGGAAGAACTTGAAAAATCATATATAAAAAAGACACTTGAGAAAAATGAATGGAACCGTTCGAAAACAGCCGATGAGCTTGGAATTGATAAGTCAACCCTTTGGAGAAAAATAAACAAGTATCACATACGATAGTATTGCATAATGCAACACAAATATGCCACCAGTATTGCATTATGCAATTTTTCTTGCCTGCGAAATTTCAATATCACCGCAATTACCAAACAAAATGTCAACAAATATGATATATTGTAAATCAAATTCGAAGAAAAAGTAGAATATAGACTGTAATATATTAAATAAAATGAATCGTGATGCCACTGGCACATGAATTGCTTTATATCATGGTATGGAAGTGAAAAAAATAGCAATACCGGTCTACAGGGAACGTGTGGCACCTCTTTTCGATGTTGCCGGAACCTTTCTGATAGCTGATATCAGGGACGGTGAAGTGAATGACATACGAATCATGGAGCATTCATTAGCCAATGAGCGGCAAAAGATTTCATTTCTAAAGTCATACGGCATAAACCTGGTTATATGCAGTGCCATCAGTCGACAGCAGGCGGTTATGTTATTGAACAATGAAATAGATATTATCCCGGGAGTAATTGGAGAAACTGGTGAAATATTGATAGCATTCTGCAACGGGAAATTGAACATCGAACAGTTTACAATGCCGGGCTGCAGGTGGCGTAGAAGAAACAGAAATGGTAGATGTCCGTATTACAGTGAAATTATTAAAAAGAACGACTATGATGAAAGGAGTTAAATAATGAAAATTGCAATTACTGCACAGGGAAATACCCTTGATTCGAAGGTAGATCCGCGTTTTGGAAGGGCAAAAGGATTCATTCTGTATGATACTGATAATGATTCATTTGAGTACATGGATAATCAGCAGAATCTGAACCTGCCCCAGGGGGCGGGGATACAATCAGCAAAGAACGTAATTAATTCAGGAGCACAGGTCCTTTTAACAGGACATGTGGGACCCAAAGCTTTTACAACCCTGTCGGCTTCTGATATTGAAATATATAACGGTGCTGAAAATACCGTGGCATCGGCTGTTGAAGATTTCAAAAACGGTAAGCTGACAAAGGCCGGTGACGCGGATGTTGAAGGTCACTGGTAAAAATAATTATTTAAAGGAGGAGTGTTATGCCAGCAGGAGATGGAACAGGTCCATATGGCGGGGGACCAATGACAGGCAGGGCAATGGGGTTCTGCGCAGGAAGTGATCGACCCGGTTTCGCAAACGCGGGAGCAGGCAGGTTTATTGGATGGGGCGGCGGTGGTGGCCGCGGCAGAGGCAGGGGGTACCGGCACTTGTATTACGCAACCGGCTTACCCGGATGGATGCGGACATCAGCTCCACGATATGCCTGGAATAATCCAGCCCCGATGCCCTATAATTATTCAGCGGGAATTTCACGGGAAGATGAAATTAACATGCTGAAAGATCAGGCTGATTATTTCAAATCAGCGCTTGATGACATTCAGAAGCGATTGAATGAGCTGGATGAAGTAAAAGAATAAGCGAGTATAAGTGACTATATGAAGACAACTATTTCTGTCATCAGTGAAAATACGGCTGTACCCGGGTCGGGGCTGTATGCCGAACATGGGTTATCCATGATGATCGAGCAAAACGAACGTGTTATGCTTGATACAGGTCAGAGCATGTCATTGCTGAAGAACATGGAAATCATGAATATCGATCCGGAATCTATCGACAGGATAGTACTCAGTCATGGTCACTATGATCATACCGGGGGACTCCTGGCACTACTTTCCGCCCGTGACAGGGGCGTCCCGGTTCATGTTCACCCTGACGCGTTTAAGAGAAAGGCAGCTATTACGAATGTTGATAATCAGCCTGTTGCAGCTGATATTGGAATACAGTATTCATATGATCTTTTAATTGAAAGTGGCGCGGATATACGTTTTATTAGAAATGTTGAACCAGTAAATTCATTTATTACCTCTTTAAGTGATATACCAAGGCCAGAGAGCTGGATTTCCTGGGATGAGCGTCTTATGTGTGAAGATAATGACACATTTATTCATGATCCATTCAATGATGACACCTCACTGATTGTTGATACTGATTCAGGGCTGGTTTTATGCGTTGGATGCGCCCATGCCGGAATAATTGAAATAATAGAAAAGGTTGCCGATGTCAGACAGGTTGACAGGATTTATGGCATTGTGGGAGGTACACATTTATCCAGTGCCCCCCGGGATTATGTTGAAAGGGCGATTGATATATTCAAGAAGTATGATGTGCAGTTATTGGCCGCCAATCATTGTACAGGAGAACAGGTGCAGGAACAACTGGCTGAAATGCTGCCTGGTATATTTGTAAATGCTTCAGCGGGCACAGTTCTTCAATTTTGACAGTATTCAAGGAGTGAATTATGATTCTAAGCGTGGCAAGCGGGAAGGGTGGTACAGGTAAAACAACAATAGCGGTTGCCCTTGCTTCTTATATGTCTGAAATACAGGAAAGGGAAATACACATACTGGATTGTGATGTGGAAGAGCCCAATGCTAACTTATTTTTGAAGACCAGCATAAGCGTAAAGGAAAATGTATACGTGCCGATACCCGAAGTCAACATGGATAGGTGTAATGGTTGTGGAAAATGTGATCAGCTGTGTGAATACAGTGCGATAGTTATGGTAAAGAAAAAACCCCTGGTTTTCCCGGATATGTGTCATTCATGTGGTGGATGCATGTTGATATGCCCGGTAGAGGCTATATCAGAAGTTCAAAAGGAGATTGGCATAGTTGAAGAAGGATACATCGAAAACCTCAGGTACGTGGGAGGAAGAACAAATATCAGCCAGGCTATCTCACCTCCATTGATCAAAGCGGTGCGCAAACACGTAGTATCAGGTGATCTTACCGTAATTGATGCCCCACCGGGAACATCCTGTCCTGTAATCGAATCAGTTATTGGAAGTGACTATGTACTTCTGGTGACGGAACCAACTCCATTTGGATTAAACGATCTTAAACTTGCAGTTGCCATGATAAACGAAATAGGCCTGCCGGGTGGTGTTCTGATAAACAAAGATGGCCTGGGAAATAATGATGTTGAGAACTATTGCAGGGAAAATGGAATCAGCATTGTGGGCAGGATTCCACATGATCGGGTTATCGCAGAGCATTACGCGGCTGGAGACATCGTTACCTATCTTCTGGACAATTATCGTGACGTATTTGATTCAATTCTGGACCATGCTGACCTGTCACACCTGGCATATGGAGGCAAACAATGAAAGAACTTGTAATTATAAGCGGAAAGGGTGGGACAGGAAAAACCAGTATAGCCGCATCATTTGCCATGCTGGCAAAAGATATGGTGATGGCTGACTGTGACGTGGATGCCGCGGATCTTCATCTTCTATTGGGTCCTGTTATACAGGAAGAAGGAGAGTTCGTTGGCGGCAAGGTGGCTGAGATCAGGCAGGATTTCTGCATGCGATGCGGCCAGTGTGTGTCTGTATGCAGGTTCGACGCCATAACTGACGGCTATAGCTTTGATGTAAATCCCCTTCTGTGTGAGGGATGCAGTGTTTGTTCATACTTCTGTCCCTACAACGCCATTATCATGAATCATGAAATAAGTGGAAACTGGTTCATATCCAATACCAGGTATGGCCCCATGGTTCACGCGAAACTTGGTATAGCAGCAGAAAATTCGGGCAAGATGGTTTCACTTGTTCGGGAAAAAGCGAAGTTGATTGCAGAAGAGAAGGGTTTTGACCTGCTAATAGTGGATGGAGCACCGGGAATTGGCTGTCCGGTGATTGCATCAATAACAGGAGCTTCACATGTCCTGGTGGTAACTGAACCTACTTTGTCAGGAATACACGATTTGAAAAGAGTAATAGAGTTATCTGAACATTTCAGAATACCTTTGTCAATATGCATAAATAAATATGATATTCATGAAGAAAATACAGAAGAAATTGTAAGTTTTGCAGATACAAAGGGTATTGATGTGGCAGGAAAGATACCCTATGATACAGATTTTGTGATGTCACAGGTAGAAGCAAAATCCATTGTGGAATACTCTGATGGTGCCGCATCAAAGGAAATAAGGAGCCTGTGGGAGAAGATAATTGGAACAATCTGAAATTCTATTAACACCCATTGGAAAAATCATGACACCATTTGCTACCATATCAAATGGTATCCCAATACAGGGACGAATGGCTTCCGATACCAGTGGTACTGTAAAAGTGTTTCCGGAATATAAAGAGGGTTTGAGAGACCTTGATGGATTCAGTCATGTTATACTGGTGTATTTTTTTCATCAGAGCAACAGTGTCAAGCTGACAGCAAAACCATACATGGATACCTGTCAGCGGGGAATATTCTCTATACGGTCTCCACACAGGCCTAATCATATAGGTATAACCCTTGTTGAATTAGTTAAAATTGATGATGATACCCTGTATATCAAGGGTGTGGACATGGTAAACGAAACTCCTTTGCTTGACATAAAACCATACAGCCCTTCTTTTGATATGGCAGTTGAAGTTAGAACAGGATGGATGGAGCAATTTTTAAACGGTAAAAGATCAAAAAGAATGACAATTGTGAACAATGAAGAAGACTGGTTGCATCTCAAATAAGAATGATGAAATTAATGATATTAACGGAGGCTAATGTTCATGTTTGGTAAAGGAAAAAAAGACAACGGGTCACAGGCAACTATGGATGCCAGCACTCAGGGTATGGATCAGAAGAAGGCCAAAGAAATGGCAGAACAGCAGGAATTGCAGAATACCCTGGGTAAAATAAAGCATAAATTTGTAGTGCTGTCAGGTAAAGGGGGTGTGGGCAAAAGCACCGTGGCGGTGAACCTGGCAGTTACCCTGTCGGATAAGGGATACAGGGTTGGTTTGCTTGATGTTGATATTCATGGTCCAAGTATACCTAAAATGCTGGATCTTGATGGAACCAGGCTGACTGCTGAAAATGAAAAGTTGAACCCGGTTATATACAAGGATAATCTGAAAGTCATATCAATTGGATTCATGCTGGAAAAAGGTGAAGACCCGGTTATCTGGAGAGGCCCATTGAAATACTCAGTCATAAAGCAGTTCCTGAAAGATGTAAACTGGGGAGAACTTGATTACCTGGTGATCGATTCACCTCCTGGTACAGGTGATGAACCTTTATCAGTATGCCAGTTGATACCAGAACCTGATGGAGCAATTGTCGTGACTACCCCGCAGGAGGTTGCAATAATCGATGTTCAGAAATCAATATCCTTTTGCAACAAAGTGAATATGCCTGTACTTGGGGTTGTTGAAAACATGAGTGGTTTTAATTGTCCTCATTGTAATGAACATGTGGATATATTCAGAACGGGAGGGGGGGCAAGGATGTCAGAACAGATGAATGTACCCTTTCTTGGCAGTATACCAATAACCCTGAAGATTGCCGAAAACGCGGATATGGGTAAACCATTTGTATCTTCGGAAAATTCTGAAAATGATGCCGCAATAAAAGCATTCGAATCAATTATAGAAAAATTAATAAAATAGAAGAGGTAAGAAAATGAAAATAGCTGTACCGATAGTCAACGGAAAATTGTGCATGCATTTTGGTCATTGTGAGCAATTCGCACTTGTGGATGTGGATGTGGACAAAAAAAATATTGTTTCCACTGATTTGCTAACACCCCCACCACATGAACCAGGTGTGCTGCCCAAATGGCTTTCACAGCAGGGTGCAAATTGCATTATAGCCGGCGGCATGGGCAGCAGGGCCCAGCAGCTTTTTGAGCAGATGAATATCAAGGTAATAACAGGTGCGCCATCTGAAGAGCCGGAAAAGGTAGTCGAAGCTTTTGTTAACGACAGGCTTGAACAAGGTGTCAACGCGTGTGACCATTAATCACGGGAGGAGCGGATATGCCCTTTAGGCGTGGTAACAGAAAAGGCCCCGGTGGTGGGAGATCAGGGGGAAGATTCGGAGGAGGTCGTGCACCGGGAAGAAGGCAGGGTGGTGGACCTCCCGCAGAATGTATATGTCCCTCATGTGGACAGGTTGTCCCGCACACACCAGGAGTTCCATGTTTCAAGGTTCAATGTTCAAGGTGCGGAACTCCAATGATGGCCAGGTTCAGAGATGAATCATAGGTGTTGTGATTATGAATGATAACCTGTCGAAAGTCAAAAAAGGCAGGAATGTGGCATTTGCCGCCTTCGTGGTGACAATACTGCTGGCATCTGTCAAATTACTTGTGGGAATTGTATATAATTCACAGGTACTGGTGGTTGATGCCATACATAGTTTTGCTGATTCAGCCGCGGTGATCGCTTCCGCTGCGGGGCTGTACCTTGCGGGTAAATCCAGGTCGAAACGGTTCCCCTATGGATTGTACAGGGCGGAAACAATAGCTGCCCTGCTCATCGGTATTTTTATAATATATGCCGGTATTGATATGGGCCTGGGAGGATTTAAACAACTGTTTATCCATAAAATACCAGAGAAGACAATACCGGTAATACCTGCATTCACCGCGGTGTTATCCATTATACTTGCTGCGGGTATAGCCATCATTGAGCTGAAAGTTGCACGAGAGATACATTCAATGTCTCTTGAGGCCAACGCGAAAGAATCCTTTCTTGATGTTATTTCTTCCCTGGTTGTGCTTTCAGGAATACTCCTCCCCGTCTTTGGAGTGCCATACATGGAAGGTGGAGCGATCCTGGTTATTTCTCTTTTTATTATAAAAATTGGTATTGAAAATGTGTATAGATCAATACTGGTGCTACTTGATGCAAATATGGACCCCGAATTACAACAATTGATACAGGATGACACAATGCGTATAAAGGGGGTAAAAAAGGTTAAAGACGTTGCCATCCGTGAAGCGGGACCATTTAATATGGTAGACATAAGTGTGATGACCGCTCCTTCAGCCACAGTATACGCCGCGCAGGATATCGCAGACAGGGTTCGTGATAATATTATTCACAGGTTTAACATGGTGGAACATGTGTATGTAACCGTGGAGCCGGCGAAAAATGATATTTTCAGGGCCGTGGTGCCGGTTAGTACAGTAGATGGCTTAAACTCCAGGATTTTCCATCATTTCGGGAGGGCACCCTATTTTGCAATTATCACCATTTATAAAGATGATATTGTCATAGAGGATTTCTACCTGAATGAATTTATAAAGAAAGAAAAGCATGTTGGACTGAACGTGGTGAAGGTCTTGATACATTATAACGTGGATATTATATTTACCAGCAAAATTGGAGAAATTTCTTTTTATATCGCCAGGGATAACATGATTGATGTATATCAAATTGAAGAAGAAGAGCAAACCATAAAGGATATTATTGACGCGTTTTCAGGCAATGTTTTAAAAAAAATTACGGTGCCAACGAAGTCTTCATAATACAATCTCAGTTTTCTATTATGTCATACACCAAATCAAAAGATATAAGGGTAGCAAGAACGGCCTTAAGCGGCATTCCCGAAGTTGTTTTAACAAGAAAATCGTTGTCTATTTCTTCAAAATTCCACTTATCATCTGTGATTGTAATTTTACCCACGTAATCAAGTGAGTCGCAATTATAAAGCAATACTTCTTTTATATTCTGCATATTGGAAATCCTTTTCTGTGTAAAAAAATAATGATGTAGATGATCTTTATCTTTATAATTGGATATTTGACAAGAATAATTTTACAAATTATTTCGCTTAAGCCTGTCCTGGATAGATTTCAGTGAAGATCGGGCTTCATCAGAAATGATATTTATATCATCAATGATTACTGTTTTCAAGTATTCGATAGAACGTTCGTTGCCACATCTTCCAAGAGAACGAACAGCGTACCTGCGAATGTCCTCGTTATCAGATTTTAAACTTTCTATCATAATAGTTTCGCTTTTCTCACAGTTGTAATGTCCAAGCAGCTGAATAAGTCGCTCTTGCACTATGTGATCCATTGAATGAAAATTATCGGCCACATGGCACACCGTATCTTTGTCAGCAAGTTTGGCAAGTGCGTGAATAGTATTCGATACAACAATAGGATGTGTAGTATTCATCAATAGTTTCATTAATGGTTTAACTGCGGCCGGATGTTCTATCATTTCCAGGGCACGAGCGGCTGTTTCACGAACCCGGGTATTCTTGTCTTCAAGGCTTAGTATTAATGGTTCCAGGGATCGCCTGTCCTTGATTATTCCAAGGGCTTTTGCTGCCATTATTCGAAGCTCCAGCTGGGGATCGCAAAGAAATTCAAGCAGATAGGGAACAGCAGGTTTACGAATTCTTGTTATTAGACTGATTATATCATCATCAATTGATATGCGACCTGTTGCTATAGCGCGAAATATAACAGGAATAACTGTTTCGTCAGCCCTTGAAAGTGACAATACCGCCTGCTGACGTATTGACCGTATATCTGATTTCAGATGATCGATAAGAATCTCAATTGATCGTGAGTTATTTGAATTACCAAGTAATCGTAAAAGGCTGAGTTTAAGGGCCGTGTCTTTTGTATCAAGGTATGCTATAAATGTTTCTTCCATTTCTTCTGAAAAATGCAATAGTAATTCTTCAATCATGATTTGCATATCGGGGTTAAATGAAGAGAAACTTTCGAGAAGCGGTACCACTGCAGGTTCACCAATCTTTGTGAGGCTCCATATAGAAAGATCCTGAACAATAATGCTATTATCTGAAAGAGCTTCAATCAGTGCAGGTACTGATGGTGTGCCGATTCTTACAAGTGACCATGCTGCACTCTGGCGTGTTTCGGGTGATTGATGTTTCAAAAGGGGGATCAGGTGAGGAACAGATTCCTTACTTTTTTTTATACCAAGTATATATGCGGCACCTTCTATAATAGTACTGTTATTACTGGTAAGGGATTTTTGCAAAGGGGTTTCAATATTTTCTTTTATTTCACACAATGCCCAGATCACCACATCCCGTATATCTCTATTTTGTTCAGAAAGAAGCGTGATCAGCTTTTGGGCAGCTTCCAGTCCTTTTCCAACAAGCATTTCCGCGGCATTATTTCTTTCATCAGTGGTTCCTGATAAAATCATCGCGATAAGCTCATCGATATTTTTATCAATCACATGTATTGTCTGCATAAAATATATCCCCTTTTGTGAGTAACATATACCATTTTAGTTGAAAAATCCACATTATTTAGCTTACATTTATGTAAATTTATATATTAATAGAAGGACAAGGAATAGTATGATCAGCATGAATTATTTTGTTTTTTTGGAAATATTATTGCGCTATACATTGACAAAAAGATTGCATAATGACACAACTTATTATATCAGGTATATGAGTTTTTAAGATTTGGAGTAGTTAAAGATGGCAACAGGTGGCAAAAAAAAGAAGTCAGGTAGTAAGACTAAGACACCCGCAAAAAAAACAAATACTACCGCTAAGAAGAATGAAAAGCAGACTTCGGCTTCGAAAGCCGGGTATGTGCTTGTTATAATGGCCTTGCTTGCAGCGGTTCTTTTCATGCTGAACAACTATTCATTTGACAATAAAAAGACTGATTCACCAGAGATCATTACTCCCGGCCATCTTGTATATGAACCCGATAAAGATAAAGATAATAAGAAAGATAATAAAGAAGACAATATTGAGCAGAAAGAAAAGAAAGTAGAAGAAGATAGAAAAGAAAAGGTTGTTTCAAAAAAGGTTAAAATTTATCTCATTGATTTCAATGAAAAAACAGAAAAGACATACCTGCATCCGGTATTCAGAACTGTTCCGGCCATTACTCCGGTAAAGTCATCAATTGAAGAACTTATTAAAGGACCATCATCATCTGAGAAGAAGAGAGGCATTCTTACTGCTGTCAATTCAAATACTAAAATATATGATGTTACTATTTCAGGTAATACCGCTATTTTAAATTTTAACAGTGCAATCGAATACGGGGCATCCGGAAATATACTTTTGAGCAGAATTGATCAGATTATATATACGGCCACACAGTTTGAAAACATAGATAGTATAATTATCAAGGTTAACGGTAAAACCCGGCGTTTTCTTGGTAGTGATGGTATAGCAGTAGGTGGACCGCTGCACAGGAGATAAATGTGAATACACTGGAAATAGAAATAAAGGCATTCTGTGATGATATGGAAAAGATGCGTCAAAAGATAATAGATGCAGGTGGATCATATGTTGGCGTTTTGCAGGAGAATGATGACTACTATAACCATCCCTGTAGAGATTTTGCTGAGACAGATGAAGCTTTGCGAATTCGGAGATCCGGAGACATGGCAGTTGTTACGTATAAAGGACCAAAACTTTCAGAAAAAGCAAAAACCAGGTACGAACGGGAAGTTTCCATCGATGACCCCGCTGGTTTTCAGGCAATAATTGGAAAACTTGGTTTTAGCCGAACAGGTTCTGTGAATAAAAAGAGGGAAGAGTATATGATAGGTGAAATACTGGTTTGTCTCGATACAGTAGAATCCCTTGGCACTTTTGTGGAGCTTGAACTTCGAAGCGAAGAAAGCGAGGAAGCAGAAAAAGATATTTTTGAACTGGCCGAAAAACTGGAACTCACGAATTTTACTAGAAAATCCTACCTCGAAATGGTACTTGATAAAAAGAATGGGTGAGGTGGTATCAGTTATTTGATGATTTTTTCACTCTTCGAAACTGGTTAGCCCACGCAGCAAATGAACTATTATTCCTGGTTTGCAAATATAATTTGCCAGAACCTTTGAATCTGCATACAAGTCCTTCACCTGAAAGGAATAGTGATTTAAGTCCGCCAACTTTTTCTATATTGTATTGAAGTGATTCTTCAAATGCAACTATATGTCCTGTATCAACAATATATTCATCATTCACATTGATTTCATGGATGGCACCGAAACTGGAGAAGAACAGCGTGCCATTGCCGGCAGCTTTCAGAAAGAAAAGTCCTTCACCACCGAAGAAAGCTTTAGCTCCTCCCCATTTCGAATCCAGTTCAATGCCTGGAGTGCTGCATACATATGCACCGGTAGATAAAATATATGTACGGTTTTCGATGTCAAGGGACCAAACGTCACCAGAGGTGGGTGGTGAAAAGTATATTTCACCACTGCTGCCCACTGAAGAGAATGTATTCATGAAAAAGGATTCACCACCGAGAAATGACCTTTTCAATGATCCCAGAACTCCGCCGCGTGCGCTGGTCTCGATCTGAATTGAAGGTGACATGGCAACCATGGCGCCCGATTCTGCCATTATGCGTTCCCCGTCCTGCAACTCAATTCTTATACATGAAAAATCTGGTCTGCTGTTTATATCAAAATTCATAGATGGTACCCCTATTGTTTCTTAGGTGGAAGCTTGGCTGTTAACCATGTAGTAAGTGAAGCAACGTTTCTTGACTGTATCCAGACACGGCCGTTCCCATTGAACTCACATACCAGCCCTTCGCCGCTGAGGAAGAAGGACTTCCATCCTCCAAACTTCTTTATTGAATAGTTCAATCCCTCGTCAAAGGCTACTATGTGTCCGGTATCCACAACCAGGCTGTCCTTTACCCGTATTTCCTCAATGCCACCGTAACTTGAAAGAAGCAGTGGGCCGCGGCCGGAAATTTTTAAAAAGAAAAGAGATTCACCGCTGAAAAAACCCTTCATACCCTGGAAGGCAGTATCCATTTCAAGTTCTGTACTTCCGGCAAGGAATGAAGATGACTGCACGAAAATGGTTCCATCACAGTCAACCAGGGCTATGTCACCGGGAAGGGTGGGGGCAAGGGTTACGGTTCCTTCGCCGGATGTGGCGGTAAAAGTATTCATCCAGAAAGATTCTCCACCAAGAAAGGATGTTTTAAGTGAGCGTAATACCCCCTTTCCCTTCTGTGCCCTGTGGGTTTCAATTGATATGCCCGGCGAGAAACTCATCATTGCACCGCTTTCGGCAAGAATCTTTTCGCCCGCGTTCATAAAGATATCTGCAATAGCATAGGATGGCTTATACTGTATATTTATATCCATGTTATTCCCCCGGTAACAAACGAATCAGCCATCGTATAAATCCCGATGGGACCCTGGTCTGTATCCACACGGTTCCCTTTCCTGTGAACTCTGTAACCAGGCCTTCTCCGGAAAACAGGGTTGATTTCCAGTTACCAACCCGGCGTATGGAATAGTCCAGTGTATCTTCAAATGCTACTATATGCCCGGTATCCACCATGTATGATGATTCAACCTGTATTGGCAGTATTGCCCCGTATGATGAAAGAAATAGATCCCCGTTGCCTTCAGTCTTTAAAAGAAAAAGTCCTTCTCCACCAAGTAAGGATCTAATACCCCCGAATTTTGTCTTTGTGTTGATCCCTGGTCCTGAACATAAAAATGAGCTGCCCTGTATGTACACACTATTGCCGTTTAGCGTGAGATGATGGATATCTCCAGCCATTGAAGCAGCCAGCCCAAGGGTTGCTGTAGATCCTTCAACGGAAAATGTATTCAGGAAAAAGGATTCACCGCCAAGTATTTTCCTTGCCAGGGCGGTCAGAATGCTCCCTCCCGACATGGTTTTTACATCCATGTGTTTACTCATGTAGACCATGGATCCCGCTTCTGACTGGATGGTTTCACCCGGGGACAGGTCAACATGCAAAAGGGCATATGACGGACCGTGTTTGATGATATGCTGCATGGCATAACTCCGGTTTGTTTTTATATGGATTGTTATACATTGAAGACTATAAGTCAATAAAGATTGATGTAATTATTAATTAAAAAAAACTTGCGGAAACCCCCTCCTGTAATCTATTATCATGTAAACAATGAGACAGGATGGTTTTATGAAGACTAAACAGTATACCCTAACAATGATAGTGCTGGTACTGGTATCAGTATTTTCTTACAATTCAGCCACGTATTCTGAATCAGGGTTTTTCAACTTTTTCAAGAAGGATGTTGAAGAACAGAAAGAAAGGCAGACAAAAGATGTAGAACTTATTAAAAAACAGATGCAGCAAATACGCCAGGACATAATAAAAAGAAACCTTAAATATAAGGTTGATATAACAGATGCAATAAAACATGAAATAGATGAAATAACCGGGATATCCGTGCCGGATACACTTGAGGATGATGCAAAAATACAGAGCGATTGGGGCGACCGGTTATTCAGATATTTTTTAAAGAAGCTGAGAGAACACGAAAAGAAAAAAGGTGAGAGCAAATATTTCAAAGAAGAAACCAGGAAAGAAGATGACAAAACGGCTCCACCAGAAGAAATACCAGAGAAGGATCTTCCTGATCATTTTCAACTGGCTGATCCTGCACTTACATCATTCAGCTGGTATGATAAGGATATGATGACAGATGTTCGATACCAGGGCACATGCGGCAGCTGCTGGGCCTTTACATCACTGGCAGTATACGAATCATGTTTTAAGATAATGAATGACGTTGAACTGGACCTCTCGGAACAACACCTGATAAACTGCGCGGTGGATTCACGCGGAAGTGATGCCGGCAGCTGTAATGGTGGCTGGTACGGAAAGGTTTTTGATTACCTTACGAAGAACAGCGTTGTTGAAGAAAAATACGCTCCTTATAAGGGAAGGGCTCTGAATTGCAGCCAAACAAAAAAAACAGGATACAGGTTGATTGCATGGGGGTATGTGGAAAATGATGCGGGTATCCCCCCTGTATCAGCCATGAAAAAGGCTATTGCAAAGCATGGACCCATTGCTGCGTGCGTAAAAGTTACCCCTGCTTTCCAGGCATATGTTGGAGGCATCTTTGATGAACGTACACGCGTACGTGGAGAACGGGATATCAATCATGGAATTGTTATAGTTGGCTGGGATGATAATAAAAAGGCATACCTCATTAAGAATTCCTGGGGTGAACGATGGGGTGAGAATGGGTACATGTGGATAGAATACGGATGTAATAATATAGGATACGGTGCAGCATGGATCACCGTGGATAAAACGGAGCTTCAATAGGAGAGGATTAGTATGAGAATGACAAAACAAATAACTGGTACACGTATAGTACTAATTGCGATAATTGCAATTTGTGTATCAATGGCAGCCTGTAAAAAAGATGTTTGTACGGTATATGTAGATAATGAAACAGAAACAAAGAAGATTTCAGTAGAAACAGGAAAACAATTCAGGATATGTTTCCCCGCGCAACTGAGTACAGGTTTTTCATGGATGATTAATAAAAAGTCGGACAACATAACAGTTATTGGAGAGCCGGTAATACAGGAAAAAGAACACGAAGCAGACGTTACTGGACGGCCGGAAAAACAGGTTTTTACATTCAAGGCAACTTCAAGTGGAGAAGAATTCATTGAATTTTTATATACTCAGCAATGGAGAAAAGATACATCAAAAGACAGGGTTGTACGTTTAGAAATAATTGCAGAATGATATTATTAAAATTTAATAAATAATAATTGGAGAACCATATGAGCAAAAGAACTGTAGCAATACTGGTAATTATTATTGTGGTTGTTATCGGGGTTTTACTGGGGGCTTCGTGGTATTTTTCTTCAGTTTTGCTCTATCCCCCAAAATCAGAATGTCCCCGGGAGCATTTCATCTACTGTAAAGGACCTGAAGAAGTTGGCCTGAAATATGAGAACGTTACATTTAAGACTTCAGATAACATTACAATAAGTGGCTGGTATGTTCCTGCCGGTAATTCACAAAAAGCGGTTATTACTGTACACGGACGGGGTGCAACCCGTCATGAAGGTATGCGCTGGCTGAAACCATTGCATGATGCAGGTTTTAATGTACTGCTTGTAGACCTGAGAAACCAGGGTAAAAGTGAGGGAAGCATCAATTCTATGGGTTACCATGAGAAGAAGGATGTGCTGGGAGCTGTTGACTTCCTTGCTGAAATAAAGAATATTTCGAGTATAGGGGTACTCAGTGTTTCAATGGGTGTTGCTGCAAGTGTTCCTGCCATGGTAGAAGACAAGAGGATCAAGGCCGGGATATTTGAAGCGGCGTTTACCGATTTTCAGCAGATAATAACCGAGCGTGCTAAAGTGGATTTTGGATTACCAAAATATCCCATGATGCCAATGGTAATGATGTTCTACGAGATGAGGGGCAATCTTGACGTGGATGTTCTGAAGCCGGTTGAGCAGATCGGAGAAATAGCTCCCCGTCCTGTATTTGTTATTCATTGTAAAGATGATGATTACATAGATTATTCGCATGGGCAGAAACTATTCAAGGCAGCTAATGAACCAAAGAAATTCTGGGAAGCTCCATGTGACAAACATGCCGAGGCATGGCAGGGAGATCCAGCAAAGGCAGAAAAGCTGGTCACCACATTTTTCAGAAAGAACCTGTAATATTTAATACGAAGAAGGGATATTTTCTTATGAAGGGACCAATGCCAGAGGTACGCAGACAGGATATAGGTGATAGTGAAATTGAATATCTCTATTATGATGGTGATGGTCCCTATGTAATATTTCTACATGCCACAGGTTTTTTACCATGGATATGGCATCCCATTGCAAGAGAACTGGCTGGAAAGTGCAGGGTGATTTCACCGTATTTTTGTGATCACCGTATCGTTGATCCCGAGGAGGGTGGTGTCAGCTGGATGCAGCTTGCAGATGACCTCTGCTCATTATGCAGAAGCCTTGGTACCACGGCACCGTACCTTGTGGGACATTCAATGGGTGCCACCACAATGACGCTTGCCGAGGCTGTTCACGGTTCAGTAGCCAGTAAGATGATACTTATCGAACCCATATTTCTGCCTGAAGATTTTTACAAAGTAGGGATTACCGTAGACCAGCATCCCCTTGCATCTAAATCAATCAAGAGAAAGAATTATTGGGAAGATGACAGTGAGGCAAAAGAATACTTGAGGTCAAAGAAACTTTTTAGAAACTGGAACGATGAGATGCTTGATATATATATCAGGTACGGGATGGTAACAGGTGATACCGGAGGCCTTACACTTGCCTGTCATCCACGCAGTGAAGCGTCATTGTTCATGGGGGGGATGCAGGCAAACCCATGGCCCCTTCTTGAAAAGGTGCAATGCCCCGCACTGGTGATAGAAGGAGGAGAAAGTGAAAACAGGAATTACATTGACCTGAAGAAGGCTTCTGAAATTTTACCCAATGGTGAATTCATGGTGATGGAAGGGGCTGCGCACCTGGTGCCCATGGAGAAACCAGGTGAGGTGCTGCAGACTATCTATTCCTACTTTAATCTTCCGGGTGTTTGATATTTTTGCTTACAATTTTTTTTGTAATTGAATGAAACAGCAGCTTATGAATGGGAAACAGGCTGTACCAGTATACTCTTCCTGTTATTCCTTTTGGTACAAAATACGCCCTGATGGTAAGCTCAGTATCATCAATCAAAAACTCCAGCCAGCCCCTGCCCGGTAACTTCATCTCCGAATATAACAGAAGCCTGGTCCCGGGAGTTATATCTACTACTTTCCAGAAATCAAGACTGTCGCCAATGCGTAATTTTTCTTGATCACGCCTTCCACGTTTTGTTCCATACCCTCCGGTTAGCCTGTCAACGAGCCCACGGATTTTCCATAGAATATGGAAACGGTACCATCCGGTGTCTCCACCAATCCCTTCAATTGATCTGAAAATGTTTTCACGTGACCTGTTGTACTTCGAGGATGCCCTCATGGTATATACGTAATCATCAAGATGTACATCAGGAGCATCATCAAGTGTGCAGGATCCCATGCTGTCTGACCACCTGCTTAATACGCTGTTACATTCAATCTCATCAATTGCGTACTGTATAGCCTGCGAATATGTTACTGGTTCAATGTCACTGAAAAAATTTTCGGCATTGTTGTTCAATTTCACAGTTGTAGATTTTAAACCTTCAACCAGTTCTCTGGAAATTCTCAATGGTACCGGTGTAAACAATACAAGCCAGTATGATGACAGGCCGGGACTGAACAGGGGAAGAGGAATAATTATTCGTTTAAGACCCATCACATCAGCACAAACTGTAAGCATTTCACCAAAAGTCATGGATCCCGTCCCGATATCAACTACAATGTGCTTGTCAATTTGAATGTCTTTCGACCTTACCAGGTAATCCAGTACATCATTTATGGCAATTGGCTCTGTTTTTACATTGACCCACCTGGGGGTGAGCATAACAGGTAATTTCTGTACCAGGTTTCGGATGATCTCGAAACTGGCACTACCGGAACCGATTATCACACCTGCACGAATCCAGATACAATTATACAATGCATCGTTACCTGATAAAATATTACCGGTTTTAATTCGGCTTTTCAGATGTTTGCTGCCGGTTTCCGGGTCACCAAGACCTCCCAGGTAAATTACCCTTGCTACTTTCTGGTTATTACATGCATCTTTGAAATTAGAAGCGCTTATACAGTCTAATTCTGAGTAATCACTACCTGATGACATTGAGTGGATAAGGTAATATGCAATATCAACATCTTGTAGCGCATTATTGAGAGGTCCTATATCGAAGGTACTTCCAGTAACAATCTCACAGTTATTATTAAGATAAGAATCTACTGTCGAAGGATTGCGAACGAACAGACGAAGTTCTACTTCATTATCCTGGAGTAAGCTGTATGCAAGTCGTCTTCCTATGTAGCCGGTAGAGCCTGTCAATAGTATTTTCATGATATTTCTCGTATAATGCTTGAGCTAAGATGTTTATACATGATACTATATTATTCTTAAAATATAAGAAAGTCAAACAGGTTGAGTGATGAAGACATTTAATACGCCGCAAGTTGTTGTTAGCAAGTGCCTTGAATTTGCAAGCTGTCGATGGAACGGCATGATGATTTCAAGTCATGAAGTCAGGGCCCTGAAGCCTGTGGTTGATTTTATTCCCGTATGTGCAGAAGTTGAAGTGGGACTGGGAGTACCAAGAAAACCTATTCGTCTTGTTGAAAAGGACAATGATTTGAGGCTTGTTCAGAGTGAAACTGGTGCTGACATTACAGCAGAGATGGTAAATTTTACAAAAACATTTTTGGATAGTCTTGAAGATGTTGACGGTTTTATATTAAAAGACAGGTCTCCATCCTGTGGCAATAAGGACGTGAAAGTGTATCCATCAACAGGAAAGGTGTCTGCCATACGTGGAAATGAAAACGGATTTTTTGGTGGTCCAGTGGTGGAAAGGTTTGGCCATCTTGCAGTTGAAAACGAGGGCCGTTTGAACAACTTCAAGATACGTGAACATTTCTTTACAAAGCTTTTCACATTGGCTGATTACAGGCATGTAAAAGAAGATATATCAATGAAAAACCTTGTGGATTTCCACTCAAGAAATAAACTGTTGCTTATGGCATATAACCAGTCGGTTATGAGGAATTTGGGACGGGTTGTTGCAAACCATGATAAAAAACCAGTGAAAGAAGTATTTGATGATTACCAGGAATTACTTTACAGGGCATTTGCAAAGTTGCCCAGACATACTTCTGTTATCAATGTTCTCATGCATGCTATGGGCTATTTTTCAAAGAAACTGAACGCAGCGGAAAAAGCATATTTCATTGATACAATGGACCACTACAGGATAAACAGGGTACCACTTAGTGTCTGCAATGCAATTCTGAAGTCATGGATCATAAGGTTCGATGAAAAATATCTTGGTAGCCAGACTTTTTTTGAACCTTACCCCGAACAGTTAATTGAAATAACTGATTCGGGGAAGGGAAGAGGGGCGTGAGATTACATATCTTTCATGATGTCTGACATTTTTTTAGTTGCTTTCTGGAAAATCGGCTCTGTTGAGTATTCTTTCATTGTTTTAGCCATCAATTGCGAGATCTTTTGAGAATTTTCCATCTGTACTTTCATCTTTGCCTGCAAATCCTGTGGCATAGCTTCGGGGTCTGCAAGTTCTGGATATTTTTTCTCAACCTTATCCATTTCCGGTTGCAGTTTTTCCATATCTGTTGCAAAATCAGTCAATGCCTTTCCTGCTTCTTTTGCACTGGATGCTTTCTCAAGTGACTTTATGAGTGATTCCTGTGCAGCAATCTGTTTGTCCATAAGCTTTGAAACATCGCTGTACTTAGCCTGTGAACAGCCAATCATCATAAACAGTCCTATTGTGACAACTGCGATAACTCTTAACTTCATCTTTTTCCTCCGTTACTATATTTTTTTATTTTAGAAAGAAGAACTCGGTTCTTCTGTTCTTTCGTCGACCCTCAAGTGTTTTATTGGAGACAATCGGTTTTGATTCACCAAGTCCAACTGCTTTCAATCTTTCCGGGCTGATGCCATTTTTAACCATATATTCTATAACCGCATCAGCACGTTTTTCGGAGAGCTGCTGGTTATATGATTTATCACCTGTGGAATCTGTATGGCCTCTAACCTCCAGTTCTAGCTGATTATTCCTTTTCATTATTATAACAATTTTCTCAAGAATATCAAGCGATTCTTTTTTCAGATACCATTTATCGAAATTAAAATGGATATTATCAACAACAAAGCCTTTTCCCTTTTCAAGCCGATCAAGCGTAATTTTCGTTTTGTTTTCTTCTCCGGTGAGTATTACTTTTTTAGGAACATATCCATCAGAATCAACCAGTAGTTCAACATCGTTTCCTTCCGGAACCTTAACGGTTCCATCCTTATTAATATTCACTGTTTTATGATAAACAATTCTGCCGTCCTTTCGTTTTTTAATCTCGACTTTTGCATTCAATCCATTACCGTTGTTATCATTGATTTCCAGCTTAAGGTCACGGGTATTTAAAGTTTCTTTTCCAGGTGATGTATCCTTTATTTTCTGTGTGTTTTCTGGAGTGATCAAGGGTGCCTTTTTTGTGCCAGCATTATCCGATGGAAGAGTAGTTATTTCAGAACTAGTAAATTTGTTTCCACCATAGTATTCCTCTCCAATGGCATAAAGGTATTTACCAGCAGGTAAAAAGAGTATACCATTTGCGGCAACAGGCTGAGAAATACCCCCGGGAAATGGAGCACTATATTCCCAAATGGTTGAACCGTCATCTATGTTTATAGCTTTTGCATATGCATTAGCAATCTCAGACTGTCCTGATTTTGTATACCTGTTATATGCCACATAAAGCTGGTCTCTTACCATCACAAATTTTGGAGATGTCCTGGGGCCGATTTCAATTGATCGTTTCACTGATCCGTTATTCGGATTTGTAATCAATATTGTACTGTTATCGGCTGCAAATATTACCGACCTGTCTGTAAAAGTAGGATTAGAGGTTATAATTTTACCATACTCTTTCTGCCATTGAAGGTTGCCGCTTGAAAGATCAAGACAGTATATAGAACTTCCTGAAGGTATGTATACTTGTCTTTTATATACAACGGGGGGAAATATTTTAATAGGTTTTGGTATTCGCTTTGACCACATCTCATTCCCTGTATCTGATTTGAGACAATGCACGGTATAAATATTCGTCTGGTAGTTCATTGACTGGGTTATAACGTATTCATCGTAAAACGTGGGAAATCCGCTGTATGATTTTATTTCACGATTGTCCCATTTAACATGGCCGTTTCTTGTTTCCCGTGAGAGAAACATGTTACGGGTGCCATAGTATATTACCTGGTCTGTAACAATCGGGTCGGAATAGATACCGTCAACAACAGTAGTATATGTTCGTTCAGATAAACCCTGTGGTTTAATAGTATCCATCCGAAGACCGGTTCGAGCCCATATTACGCTGCCATTTTTTTTATCAAAGGCGTAAATGGCAATTGGATCACTCACAATAAGTTTGTTTTCGGAAATAAGCGGATATTTTATCTTCCCTGCCGACCGTGATAGTGCTTTGAACTGTATAGAAATTTTTTTTGAATCTGTCAGCCAGTTCAAGGTACCTTTGTCCTGATTAACAGAATATATTTTAGCAAGACTATCGATAAAAAAAACATCCCCATCAGAAACAACCGGGTTGAAAATTCTATCACCAGATTGAAATAACCATTTCAACTTATTATTCTTAACTATAATTTCATCGTTGTTACCTGTAAAATATATATTACCCTTGTAAATCGGCCAGTCCTCAGCATTCGAATTACGAACAGGAATTATTATAGAAAGTAATAAAGATGATAGAATAACAATAATCCGAAACATCACAGTACCTCCATTCATGTTATTATTCAAATGATCATTATACCATAAGTCAAACATATTATGACGATCAGGTTGTACTATGAAATGAATTAAATATTTTTAATACATTATTTTTAATGAAAATTTACAAAAGTGTAGTATTTTTATATACAAATTATATTAACTTGAGAGGTAGTTATGAGTGTTATTGTCGATCCAAGAGACCAGGAATTTATACTGTACGAAATGCTCCAGATACAGGAATTATTTGAAACTGAGAAGTATGGTGATTTCTCTAAAGATATGTTTGATATGGTTCTTGATCTTGCCAGAAAAATTTCTGAAGACGAGGTTCTGCCAACATACATGGAAGCGGACAGGGAGGGGGTGACTTTTAAAGATGGTGAAGTTAAAATCCCTGAGTGCTATAAAAAGATTCACGGTATAATGAATGAGAGCGGTTTATTTACCATGGCTGTTTCACCCGAATATGGTGGACAGGGTTTTCCCTATGTCATTGACCTTGCTTCAAGGGAATACTATGTATTTAACATGGGTTTTCTACTTTATCCGGAAGCTGCAGTTGGTGCCGGTCACCTGGTTGAGGTTTTCGGTACTGAAGAGCAGAAGAATAAGTACATGACCAAAATGTACGAGGGAAAATGGGGTGGCACGATGGTTCTCACTGAACCCGAGGCTGGTTCAGATGTTGGAAACATCAAGACAAAAGCGGTAAAGCAACCTGATGGAACCTACAAGATATATGGTTCAAAGATATTTATTTCAGGTGGTGATTCCGACCTTTTCGAAAACACGGTGCATCCGGTTCTTGCCCGCATCGAAGGTGATCCCCCGGGAACTTCTGGAATATCAATATTTATCGTACCAAAGTATCGCGTTAATGACGATGGCTCAATGGGAGAATTCAATGATGTCGCAATTACCGGTATTGAGCACAAAATGGGACTAAAGGGGAGTGCAACCTGTTCAATGAGTTTCGGTGATAATAACGATTGTTATGCCGAGTTACTTGGTGAAGAACGAAAGGGTATGAAAATTATGTTCCAGATGATGAACGAAGCCAGGATAGGAATGGGGCTTCAGGGATGCGGAACAGCGTCTATTGCATATCTTCACGCTCTTAATTATGCAAGGGAAAGAAACCAGGGCGCAGATCTGCAAAATATGCAAAATCCAGAATCACCAAGAGTTCCAATCATTAATCATCCAGATGTACGTCGAATGCTGCTCTGGATGAAGAGTCATGTTGAAGGAATGAGGGCTCTCGTATATCTTTGTGCCTATGCAATTGACCGAAAAGAAGCATCTGAAGGAGAAGAAGCTGAAAAATGGCATGGTATAATGGAATTGCTGGTTCCTATTACAAAAGCTTTTTGTACAGATATGGGATTCAAGGTTACGGAGCAGGCAATACAGGTGTATGGAGGTTATGGGTATTGCCAGGATTATCCTGTTGAGCAATTTATGCGAGATCTGAAAATTGGATCAATTTACGAGGGTACAAACGGTATACAGGCCCTGGATCTTGTTGGGAGAAAAATGGCGCAGAAAAAAGGTGCCAACTTCATGAATTTCCTTGGTGAAATGAACAAGACTATTGCAGAATATACAGAAAACAGCAAGCTTGAAGATTTAACATCGGACGTTCAGGACGCGGTAAACCTTCTGGCTGAAATGGGTATGTTCCTTGTAGAATGCAGTAAAGAAGGCAAGTTTATGGTTCCAATTACTAATGCATATCCATTTTTAAATATGATGGGTACAATATGCCTTGGCTGGATTCAGTACTGGCAGGCTGGTATAGCCCAGAAAAAAGTGGATGATATATTGAAAGAAAACAATATTGATGCATCTGACAAGAAAGCAGTTCGTGAGTTTATTAAGGAACACAAAAATGCTGCTTTTTACCAGGGAAAAGTTTATAGTGCAAGATACTATATTAAGAATGTACTTCCACAGGCCCGGGCATTCGCAAAATCAATCAAGAGCCAGGATCTTTCAGTAATGAAAATACTTGAGGAAAGTTTCGCAACAGAATAAGAAAATAGTAATTATAGCGGTGTCTTTAACTACGAGTAATTGACACCGCTATAATTTTTTCTGATATTTTCGTTTTCTCAGTTTTTCTGCAACTTTTTGCATATCTACCGCCGGATCAAATTCATCAATGATTTCAACCCCGAGAAGTGTTTCAATGGCATCCTCCATGGTTACTATGCCGGTAAAATCCCCCAATTCATTTAGCACTACTGATATATGTAGATTATTTTTAATGAAATGATTTAAAAGCTTGTACACCGTTATTGTCTCAATAACATAATTAGGTTTGTAAGCAAGCTTGCTCAGGGCAACAGATAACTTTTTATCAGCAATATGGTTCATAATATCCCTGCGCAGTACGATACCAGTGATTTTATTTTCCCTTGGATCATATAATGGTATCCGGGAGAATTGAAGCCGTTCATCATTTTTTACGATATCGTTTATTTTCCAATCTTTGTCAATCCAGAATACTACGGTTCGCGGTGTCATTATATCCCTTGTTCTAATCGTTTCCAGAAGAAACAAATTTTCCATAATCTTGTATTCAGGAGATTCAAATACACCCTGGAAATAACCCAGCCTGATATAGTTGATGATCTCTTCCCGGCTGATAATTGAACCAGGATCCCCCTTTGTGAAAAATCGGGAAACAAGATGTATTGGTATTATTAATGGTTTCAACAGGTAAATGAGAAATTTCAGTATATACGCTGATAGTGGTCCAAGTTGTTTCCAGTAATGTGCCCCAAGCGTTTTTGGAATAATCTCAGAGAAGATCAATATTAAAAAAGTCAGTATTGCCGAAAAGGCCGCCATCCACTTTGAACCAAATAATTCTATTGCTATAGCACCGGAAACAGCAGCACCAACAGTATGTGAAATAGTATTAAGGGTTAAAATTGCAGATATTGGCTGATCAATGTTTTCCTTTAAATGGCTTAAAAGTTTTCCTGTTCGGGAATGCCTGGAAATCAAAGTTTGTATATATGGTCTTGTTATGGAAAGAATGACAGATTCAAGTATTGAGCAAAGAAATGAGACAGCGAGAAGTAATGTTATTACAATAATTAGTTCCAGCAAAAAGCATCCTCCACGTTGATGTTATAAGATTTAGTTCTATTTGTACATATTGAAGATAAACATTCAAGCAGTTTATAACGATAATATAACATAAATTACCGTATGAACATAAGCAGGTATTATCTCAAGGAGGTATTATGTTTAACAGGTTAAAATTCGTTTTTAAAAAGTACAGGTTTGAAATATACAATAAACCAGGCAAGTGGATGAAAAGTACAGAACTGAAAAAGCTGCAAAAAAGAATAAAGATTATTGCTGCTTCAAAATTAGGAAAATCACCAACATTCAGTTTTTTTAAAGATGTTACATATTTGAATAATAAAATGATTGTAATTTGCTCGAGAAGGGCAACCTCAGATGATCTTTGTTGCTGTGTAATGAGTCACCTTGGAAAATATAAAGGGTCAAATATTATTCACCTCGGAGCAGTCTATTCAATTTCAGAAAACAGGGGATTAATGCAACTGGTGTATATCTTCGGGCTTCTTTATATATTTGTAAAGAACTGGTTTTTTAAAAGGGTGTACCTGACCAGTCTTACACATACACCTAAAATATTCGGTGTTGTAAATGAATGTTTTGAAAATGTATATCCAAATCTTGACCCACATGCGAAACCATCTGAAATTCATATAACTCTGAAAAAAATATTTCATCAAACCTATTTAAAAGAGTGGGAATATAAAATTCTTCCCAGGATTAATAAGAATTTTGTAATTGAAAGATTCAGGGTACAGAATGATGGCTCAATACTATATCCTGATACCGTTAACACAGTGCCAAAACACAGAAATGAAGAATATAACAAAAGATGTTTGTCATTGATTGATGTAGAACGTGGTGATGAGATATTTCAAGCTGCTGAAACACTTGGAATTCTTACAATTTTAAAAAACTCGAGATTATTCGCGAAGGCTACATAAAGCTACCGGTCAGACGGAATATGTTTATTTTTGCTTGATTTATTTATTTTTATTCATATATAATTTCCCAACTTGAAGTCAAAAATAATGGTTTACCTGGAAAATGTTTAGCAAATTGAATGCCAGTTCGTATTTAGTGAAGTATGATGATTTCATTATACGACAGAAAGCTTTTATGCTTTTCTGGCTGAGCCTGGTGATAATATTTCTTTTAGCAGCTGTCAGTCTCTTAAATGTAACCACATCCGTCTCAACACATCCGGTGTATATAACAATAACTAATATTCTTCTTATCATCAGCCTTGCTGCAGGCCTGATACTAATAAAAGTTGGAAAGTATCAAACCGCTGTTACATTGAATACAATATTTATTACATTCCGAGTGGTTGCTGGATGTTTAATAAAATATGAATCAATGATTTTAACAGGGGCTAATAATAATATTTATTTCATGTTCGGTATCATTGGGTTTACCGCGTTATTTGGAAACAGGTGGCTACTCACAGCAGCTACCATTTTTATTTTAATGATAACTACTGCCCTGTCAGTTTCTGTTATACAATTCCACAATCCTCCCGATCCAAACTATATAATTGGTACATTGATAAATGTAAATATTACTATAATTATCTTATCAGCGTTATTGTTTCTTGTCTCACGTGTAACGGATAATTCATTGTTAAAAACTGAAGATGAACTGAATAAGAATGTAGAATTGAGCAGGTATCTTGAATTGAAGCTAAAGGAGATTGAGCAGCAATACTCTGAAATGGAATCCCTAAATGAAACAATTCAGCAAACTTCAATAAAACTATTAAAGGCAAACGAGGATCTCTTAATATTCAAGAGATTTGCTGATGCTTCTGGTCAGGGCCTTTTAATAACTAAATTGGATTATGAGATAATATATGCAAACCCGGGATTTAGTAAAATTGTAAATTCTAATATGCCTGAGGGTATAACTGGTACAAGTTTGCGTGATTATTATGATATCAATCAGGGTATTCAAAATATTGATATCATAACAAAAAATCTTTCAACATCAGGACAATGGTCCGGTGAATTGATATTATCCACCTGTGATCAAAAACAGGTACCGACTATTCAAAACTTGTTTTATATAACAGGAAATAACAATAAGCCACTTTATTTTGCCGCTGTGATCACCGATATATCATCTCAAAAAAAATCAGAAGATGTTCTTAGGAAAAGTGAAGAACGATACAGGTTACTTGTGGAAACAATGAATGAAGGACTTTTCGTTATGGACAGGGATGGTATTATAACGTTTGTCAATAATTCATTACTTGAAATTCTTGGTTATACTTATGATGAAATGATGAATAGAATGTTAACGGACTTTCTCTTTGAAGAAAGAAAATTATTTGAATACATGTTTGAAGTGAATACTGCAAAGAATGTAAATGTGACGGATAATGAAATTGTATGGATAAAAAAAGATGGTACCATCGCGTATACCAATATTTCACCACAACCGGTTTTTGATGACAACAATATACACATAGGAAATTTAGGGATTGTAAGTGATATCACGGAAAAGAAGAACGCTGAAGCAGAGAAACAAAAAATTCAATCACAACTGCACCAGGTGCAGAAAATGGAAGCTATCGGCACCCTTGCCGGAGGGATCGCACACGATTTTAATAACATTTTAACCGCAATAATAGGGTATGGAGAAATACTAAAGAGGACAATTGATGAAACGAGTCCGGGCAATGAATTTGTTGATGAAATTCTAAGGGCAGCGCAGCGGTCTGCTGCCCTGACACGACAGTTGCTTGCGTTCAGTAAAAAACAGGTTTTACAGAAAGAATTTATTGATATTAACAGTATAGTTGAAAATATGAATAAGATGTTATGTCGGCTTATTGGTGAGGAGATAAATCTTATAACCAGCCTAAATGCAAACGATTCTGTTCTATATGGGGACCAGATACAAATTGAGCAGGTTATTATGAATCTTGTTCTTAATTCCATGCAGGCGATGCATGAAGGTGGTACCTTAATTATTGAGACCGGTAATGTCGAAATTTCCGAAGAAGACAAGATGGTAAACCCTGAAATCGAACCCGGTCAATATATTTCTATTGATGTACGTGATAATGGTATTGGCATGGAGAAGGAAATATTGCAAAATATTTTTGAACCATTCTATAGTAACAGGAAAAATGGAAAGGGAACCGGATTAGGTCTTGCGGTTGTGTATGGGATTGTGAAACAGCATAATGGGCTGATAAAGGTTAATAGCCAGGTAGGTCAGGGAACAGAGTTTACATTGTTGTTCCGTGCTGAAGATTTCAATAAAATTAAACCAGTTAGCAAAAATCAGAAAAAAGTGCTTCAATCTCGTGGTAATGGAGAAAAAATTCTGGTTGTTGAAGATCAGGATCAAGTCAGGTCAATGATTACATATGTATTGGATAATCATGGCTATACCGTATACCCTGCGGAAAGTATTGGTTCGGCAAAAAGCCTTGCAAATGATCTGAAATATGAACTGGACCTGGTTTTTTGTGATGTTGTTCTTCCGGATGGGAACGGCCTTGATCTTGTTGAGGTTTTAACAGGGCAAAATAATAATATAAGTATTATAATGAGCAGCGGATATACTGATAGAAAATCCCATATGAAGATTATAAAGCAGAAAGGATATAAGTATATTCAAAAGCCATATACAGAAGATATATTAATATCTTCTGTATATGCTGCCTTACAATAGGTTTTTCTAACTTTCCCCGTAGCGTTCCAGTATTTCCTTTGTCAATAACATGTAGTCTTCGGCGCCATTGCTGTCGCTTTTATATTCGAATATAGTTTGTCCCCAGCTGGGAGCTTCCTGTAATGCTACATTGTCCCGAATTAATGATTTGAATAATTTTCCGGGTACTCGTTTCTCTGTTTCAGCAATAACCTCGTTATTGATGATTTTTTTTGCGTTGAACATGGTTCCAATAATACCGGTTATTTCAATATTCTTATTAAGTCTTTTCTTGACCAGTTGAACTGCTTCAAAAAGGTTATACATACCGTGAAAGGGGAGAAATTGCACCTGTAGTGGAACATATATTTCGTTGCAGAAACTAAGGGCGTTCAATGTGAGCGTCCCCAGTGATGGTGGACAGTCAACAAGAACATAATCATAACCTCTCAAATCTTCAAGCGCGTCTTTGAGCAGAAACTCTTTTGCGGGTATGGGTAAGAACTCAATATCTTTTAAGTCCATGTTAGCCGGAAGTAAATGCAGTCCTTTCCTGTCTATGATAATATCTTCATAAGATATTTCACCTTTCATGGCATCGTAAATTGTGTGTTTTATATTGTTTGGATTGTACCCGAGATGATATGTTGATTGTGCCTGATGATCAATATCAATAACAAGGACCTTTTTATCAAGTAAATGCAATGCTGCAGCAAGGTTGACTGTTGTAGTTGTTTTACCCACACCTCCCTTGTTATTCGATATGGCAATAATTCTCATCTGTTTCCCCTGAAGTTCGTTTGTATACTGGATAAAATAACTAAAATCAATACGTATTATTAAAAAGTTCATTTTGAAAACAAAAAGTCAAGATAATTTATTTTTAAGTATAAATAAATAAATTAACGTGCAGAACTATTCTTTTGCAACGTTCAGGTTAAAAAGAGGAAAGTGATTCATTATCTTTTTTTACTCGGTGAAGTTTGAAGTGTTCTTGTCTCTCCGTGAGAAAAGACATTGAAGTTTTTATGTTCAAGTCCAAGTTTGTCCAGTTCGTGAAAAAGTAATTTCGGTGGCTCATCCATTTCTTCATCTGCAAGGGGAAATGTGCCCCAGTGAATAGCGACGAAAATATCGGCTTTTAGATCTAAATATGCCTTGATTGCATCAGCCGGGTCAAGGTGAACTGGTCCCATGAACCACCTGGGCTTATACGCGCCTATTGGTAACATGGCGATATCAATCTTACCAAATTTGTCTTTTATTTCTGTAAAACCGGGAAAATACCCGGTATCACCTGCAAAATAAATTACACTTTTACTTGTAGTGATAACCCAACCGCACCACAGGCTAGTATTTCTATCAAACATTGTACGCCCTGAAAAATGCTGTGCAGGCACAGCAGTTACCCTTATGTTGTTATATTCGATTGCTTCCCACCAGTCATGAATAGAGACATTGGTTATATCCAGATCTGAAAGAATTTTTTCAACACCAAGGGGTACCATGTACAGTGGCTTGTTTCCCAGTTTAAGGATAGTATTTGTGTCAAGATGGTCATAATGGTCGTGTGATATCATTACAATATCAATGTCCGGTAATTGGCTGAATTCAAGTCCAGGTTTTACATATCTTTTCGGGCCGACAAAGGAAAGAGGAGATGCACGATCACTCCATACTGGATCAGTTAGAATATTAATACCATCCACCTGGATAAGGAAGGTCGAATGTCCAACCCAGGTAAACGTTGGATATTTATGTTTTTCTTTTAGAAAACTCCCGTCATTTTCAACACAAGGAAGATTTACATCGTCAGGTCCTTTCGTCCTGCCATTTCGGGCCCGATCAATTAATATCCAGAAGAGGAAATCACCAAAATCTTTATCCTGGTAACCCGGGTATATATTTTTAAACCCGGAATCCGTGTGATGGGAAGGAGGTTTATGTTCAGAGGTAAGTGGCAGTAATTGCCATGTAATAATAAAAGAAACTGATGCGAATAATACAATACTGTGTATCAGCTTATTCATAACAATAGAAGGGATCCTCTATAATTTATTTGGAACATCAATATTACTGCATCAAGGCTAATAAAAACACTTACAGGCCATGATATAGTATGAATATTGATAATTGAAGAATAAAATTATTGAAATATATCAAATATAAAAAATTTTTTAATATGAATAATATGTTGACAATAATAATTATGGGTGATATCTGGGGTACACAAGTGTGATTCAACGATATCATACATTGGCGTATAGCCGTAATTTATTTTTAAGGAGTAGTACAATGCCTAAAGGTTCAGTTAAGTGGTTTAACGAGAAGAAGGGATTCGGTTTCATCTCAAAAGAGGACGGTACGGATGTATTTGTTCACTATACGGGTATTCAGGGAGATGGATTTAAAACCCTGAAAGAAGGTGACCCGGTAGAATTTGAGATTGAAAATAGCGAGAAAGGGCCAAGAGCTGTTTCCGTGAGAGCTATATAATTATACAATAACAGTAAACCACAATGTGTACTAAGCTGTCGTTTGGAAAACGGCAGCTTTTTTTTATGATTTTATTTGACTGGTAAAAGAATATGCAATGTAATTAAATACAAAGTTTAATATTATCATGGAGTCATTCATGATCAGGTTACTAATTATCACTATCCTGACATTTACCTTAAGTAAGCCGGGTATTCCGCAAGTCAGGAAACCATCAAAACCAAACATCATATACATCATGGCCGATGACGCAGGATATGGAGATTTCGGATGTTATGGACAAAGACAGATAAGCACCCCGAATATCGATAAAATGGCACAAGAGGGAATGTTGTTTACACAGCATTACGCCGGGGCACCGGTATGTGCTCCATCACGTTGCAGCCTGTTGACAGGTATCCATACAGGGCATTCATATATACGAGGAAACCGGGAAAGATTGCCTGAAGGACAAATGGCATTAAAAAAAGGTATTCCCACAATAGCAGATATACTGGCTACAAAAAACTATACGAGTGCTGTAATTGGCAAATGGGGACTTGGGGGGCCTGAAACTGAAGGGGTTCCATCTGAACATGGTTTTGACCATTTTTTTGGCTATCTTTGCCAACGAGAGGCACATGAATATTATCCCGATCATGTCTGGAGAAATGCCAACAAGGTTCAGCTTGATGGGAAAAAATATATACATGATCTATTTACCAGTGAAGCCTTGAAATATATAGATTCACATAGAGAAAAACCTTTCTTTCTTTACCTGGCATATACCATACCCCATGCCAAATTACAGGTGCCAGATCTGGGTGAATATGCTGAACGTGACTGGCCATTAAATAAAAAAAAGTATGCGGCAATGATATCAAGGCTTGACAGGGATGTGGGAAGCATCCTTGAAAAGCTGAAAACATCCGGATTGTCTAAAAAAACAATAATAATATTTACAAGCGATAATGGCCCTCATTCCGAAGGGGGATATAACCCAGATTATTTTAACAGTAATGGTCCATTGCGGGGTATAAAGCGGGATCTATACGAAGGTGGTATACGTGTACCAATGATTGCATGGTGGCCGGGTAAAATACCGGCTGATACAATCAGTTCACATGTCAGCGCCTTTTGGGATATAATGCCAACCCTGGCAGAGATTACCGGGGCTGCGCTTCCCAAAAAAATTGATGGGATGTCAATGCTTTCGGAACTTCTTGGGAAATCATCAACTCAGAAAGACCATGAATATCTGTACTGGGAATTCCATGAACAAGGTGGAAAGCAGGCATTGCGGAAAAATGATTGGAAGGCGATACGTCTAAATGTGCGACTTTTTCCGAATGCAGAACCACAATTATATAATCTTGGAAAAGATCCTGGTGAAACAACTGATCTTGCCGATGAATATCCGGAAATGACAGCTGAAATTAAAAAGTTAATGACCAGTGCTCGAACAGAATCTGAAGAATTTCCACTGATTGGAAAAATGGTATATGCTTTTGGTTTATTTAATTCGTGGCTCATGGCAGCAGTATATGGAATCGTTTCTGTTCTGTTGTTCATGGGTGCACGAAAGGGAAATCGCAGTGATTTGTTATCTGTTTACATCACCGGCGGGAAAAAAGCAAAATTGATTCTACTGCTTCGGTCTCTATCTGTTATTTCGTTATTTGCAATAACATTAATATCTCCATTGTGGTTTGGAACTGTATGGATGGATATTGGTATTGTTGTATCTATTGTGGGGTTAATTGGTTTTACCCTTTCATATGGAAGTCGAGTATTCAGAAATCCGGATAGTCCTCCTGTAAATGGGGTATTCAGGATCAATAAAATGGCTGATACCATCTTTTCATGTATTTTCTGGACAGGTGTTGCCATTGTATCAGTATCATGGATTCTTATTCTTTTTACATTTTTATTCTATGTAGCCGCAAAGCTTTCATCTAAAATTAAAACTGATTATTATCTAATAAAACATGGTGACGAATACGTATTCTCCCTTGCTGATTGATAGTTTCTTATGGCCGAAGAGCTCGTTCAGAAGATTCAAGGAAATAATCGAATAATTCACGGTAACTTATACCATAGGCATCTTCAAAATGGTTCTTTCTCATGAGAATGATTTGCATAACGCCAAATATTTCACCCCATAATAACAGCATTAACTGGCGGGGAAGCAGGTCATTTCGTATGGTTCCTTTTGTAATACCAGATTCAATAGCCCTGGTAACCAGTTCAGAATTCTTGTCGGTTACTTCCTGACAGGCCTCACGGTATTCTCCATATTTTTTTTCCTCACCCTGTATGGGGTAGTAAACGCAATTCCTCGATTCATATACCATCATCAAGTGGAAGTAAGCAGGATGGTCTATGGAAAAACTATAAAAGGCCCTTGCAAGACCAAAAATAATTGTTTTCCCTTCGCATGGGTTTTGAAAAGCGTTTTGAAGCATTTCGTTGAAGAGTTTTAGTGCCCTGAATACAACCGCAAGAAATATTTCTTCCTTGTCCTTGAAATAAAGATACAATGTTCGCTTGTTGTAGCCTGCTGCTTGTGCAATTTCTTCAATGGTCGTACCGTCTACACCTTTTTCGAAGAAGATATTTTCAGCTATATCGATAATTCTGTTCTGCCTTTGCTGCTTTTCCCACTGTTTTCGATCAGCCTGTTTCATTGGATATCCCTGCTGAAGTATTTAAATATTAAGGTTTATGCTATTATACAGAGTAGAACATTAATACTTGTAAAGGAAAAAAATGTTGACAATATCAATACAGTGCAAAACAATACATCATAGTGAACAGTAATACACTGTATAGAATATATGTCAAGAGGTAATTATTGTGTCTATTCCGCTGTTGATCACCTTTTATATCATGTTTCCCGCTATTGTAATATATCTTTGCTACAGGTTTACAATATTTAATCGAATTGGTGCCGTGCTTTTGTGTTATCTTGCTGGAATAATTATTGGTAATACCGGAATTCTTCCTCTGGATGTATATCCCATACAGGAAACAGCTGCTGATATATCAGTAGTACTTGCTTTGCCATTACTATTGTTTACCCTGGATATAAAGAGGTGGACCCGGCTTGCCGGTAAAACTATACTCTCAATGGCTTTAGCCACAATCTCAATTGTTGTCATTTCAACTATCGGTTATCTGTATACGAGAAACATACTTCCTGATGCGTGGAAAATTTCAGGTATGCTGATCGGCGTATATACCGGTGGAACACCAAACCTGGCTGCAATTAAATCAGCACTTGATATTGACTCAACCACATTCATTATAATGCATACATATGATACGGTTATTTCGATAATTTACATACTATTCGTCATCTCTATTGCACAGAGGGTGTTTTTGAAATTCCTTAAACCATTTGTATACAAAAATGGTCTATCGGTTGATGATCATAAAGAAAGACTTGAGGAGGAGGACGTCAGTTCATATTCTGATATGCTTAATCTTCCTGTATTAAAAAACCTGATTAAAGCACTTCTATTATCAATTGTCATTGTTGGAATAGCTGTTTTCCTAAGTACTATTGTTTCAGAATACTACAAAACCACCACTGCAATAATTACCGTTACATCTCTTGGTATTGCGGCTTCATTCATCACCCCTGTTAGGAAAATCAATAAGTCCTTTCAGCTTGGAATGTATTTCATATATATTTTTTGTGTGGTGGTTGGATCTATGGCTAATGCCAGTCTCATCATGAATATTAATTATACCATTATGTATTACCTTGTATTTGCCGTATTTGGCAGTATGCTTCTACATGCATTACTCTGTCGTTTTTTCAATGTTGATGCTGATACTTTTATTGTTACATCTACCTCGGCAATTTGCTCACCCCCATTTGTACCCCTGGTAGCTGATGCTATTAAAAACAGGGAAGTTCTTATTTCAGGTTTAACGACGGGAATTATTGGGTATGCCATAGGTAATTACCTTGGTATATCAATGGCATATATTTTCAGATCAATTGGATTATAATATATTAATCCATATTATAATAAGAAAAATAGTTAGGGGGTAAAAAATGGAAAATGATCAGAATGCTCTTCCAGGGAAGGGGCTTGACAAAGATGAAATATTAAACCAGATGACAGGTTTTGCAAGTAATGATGCGAATTATCGAGATGGTAAAACCTGGAGCCTGGTATATTACCTTGGTGATGAATACACCAGTTTTCTGAAAGAAGCATATGGTATGTTTTTCTCTCAGAATGGCTTGAATCCCATGGCTTTTAAAAGTCTGAAGAAATTCGAATCAGAAGTGATAAAGATGACTGCCGCTATGTTACATGGCGGAGACAAGGCGTGTGGAACTATTACCTCAGGTGGTACAGAGAGTTGTCTATTGCCTGTGAAAACATACAGGGATATGGCAAGGTCAAAAAAGCCATGGATAAGAAAACCAGAAATGATTGCTCCCGAATCTATTCATGTGGCTTATCAGAAAGCAGCAAAATATTTTGATGTGAAAATGGTTCTGGCACCACTGGCCGATGATTATCGTGTTGATATGAAGGCTGTAAAAAAACTGGTTAATAGAAACACCATTATGATTATAGGTTCAGCACCATGCTATCCATTCGGTGTCATTGATCCTATTGAAGAACTTGGTGAACTTGCTCAAAAAAAAGGCATACCTCTGCATGTGGATGCCTGTCTTGGAGGATATTTGCTTCCATTTGTTGAGAAAACAGGGTATACTGTTCCACCATTTGATTTCAGGGTACCGGGTGTTACTTCAATGTCAGCTGATACACATAAGTACGGGTATAGCGCGAAAGGTGCGTCAACTATCATATACAGGAGCATGGAATACCTGCGTCACCAGTTTTTTATATATGAGAATTGGTCAGGCGGTTTGTACGTTTCCCCGGCACTACTTGGAACCAGGCCCGGTGGGGCAATCGCAGCTGCCTGGGCTGCTATGATGTACATGGGAGAAGAAGGGTATAAAGAACTGGCAAAAATTACCATTGAAACAACGCGTGAGTTAATTGATAAAGTGAATGCAATTCCCGAATTACGAGTTATCGGAAATCCAGAAATGAGTGTGTTCGCCTTCACCTCAACCAGTAAAAAAATAAATATTTATGCAGTTGGTGACCAGATGGAGCATCGAGGATGGCATATTGATAAAACACAAAAACCAGAAGGGCTGCATATCATGGTTACCGCATTTCATAAGGATGTTGTGGATAAGTTTATTTCTGAGCTGAAAGCATCAGTTGAAGTAGTAAAAGAAAATCCAGAACTTGCAAACCAGGGTGGGGCGGCTATGTATGGCCTTGTGGCAAATATACCGGTTCGCAGCATGGTTCGTAAAAATATTCTCAGTATGATGGAAGGAATGTACGGACCCGATGGAGAGATGCCTGATTTTTCTAAAACTGATATTGACATCGAGAATGAAGAGGAAATGCAAAAACAGGATTTTTCCATGAAAGCAGGTCTGCTTTACATGAAAATTAAAAATTTCTTTAAAAAATAATATTATTCACGGTAGGGACTTATGAAAAGAAAATATGTGTTAAGTCCGGCTGATTCAAAAGAAGATCTCGATAGATACGAAACAGAAAATATATTTCATTCATGGTCGTATCAGCCAGTAGTATCGCCTCCCAGGGTATTATCCGCAAAGGGAATCCGTTTTAAAACAGAAGATGGTAGAGAACGCCTTGATTTCAGTTCATGTTTTGTAAGCCATAATATTGGCCATCAGGACCAACGTGTACTCGACACAATACAGGAACAGGCTAAGGACTTAACATCATTCGCCCCGAGCTTTTCAAACCGGCCAAGAGCTTTACTTGGGAAAGTACTATCAGAAATTACTCCCGGCGATCTTTCAAGGTCATTTATTACCCTTGGGGGAACCGAGGCTAATGAGGCTGCGATTAAAATATGTCACCAGTATACAGGGAAACGGAAAATTATTTCAAGGTATAACTCCTATCATGGTGCGACAGCCGCGGCAATGACACTTTCAGCGGGTGATCCGAGAAACTGGGCCCAGGTACCGGGTGGTAGCGAGTCTGTTACTGTTCCCCAGCCATATTGTTACCGATGCATGTTCGGTCTTACATATCCATCATGTGATTTACAATGTGTGAAATACATTGACAGGGTAATTGAGCTTGAAGGTGGTGATGAAAAGGTAGGGGGAATTATCCTTGAGCCTGTAACAGGGGCGAATGGTATCATAGTGCCTCCCGATGATTACATGCCGGAGTTGAGAAGAATATGTGATAAATGGGGTGTGTTGATGATAGCCGACGAAGTTATGAGTGGATTCGGGAGAACTGGAAAATGGTTTGCCATGGATCATTGGGATGTTGTACCAGATATAATGACAATGGCCAAAGGGTTGACATCAGGATATCTGCCACTTGGAGCTGCAATTGCAAGGGAACATATCGGGTATCATTTCAGGGATCATTTTTTCAGCCATGGGGCAACCTATGCGGGTCACGCGGTTGGCTGTGCCGCAGCCCTGCGTGTCATTCAGATATACGAAGAAGACAATCTTATTGAAAATGCTGCAATAATGGGTGAATACCTGTTACAGAAAGCCAGAGAGCTTCAGGATAAACATTCCTGTATTGGAGAAGTTCGGGGAAAGGGTCTTTTTGTCGGTCTAGAACTTGTGAAAAACAGGAAAACAAGGGAGCCGATAATACCTCTTGATGCCAAGATACGTTCAGGCGGGAATCCCAAACTGGAGGTTGCTAAAAAACTTGGAGAACTTGGCATGATTGCAATGGCTGCAAATCCGAGTAATATTATTGCAATGGCTCCACCTCTAATTGTAAACAGGGATGAAATTGATGAGGGAATAAGTATGATGGACAGGGCACTTGATATTGCTGACACTTATGTAAATGAATAATATGTAAAAAAAATGGATGAAGTATGCTCTTCATCCATTTTTATATGTAAAGATTAGTGTTGATGTTGAATTATTCTTTTTTTTCACAGTCTGCGAGACATTCTTCGTAAGCCACTTTACACGCGGCTTTTTTAACTTCATCTTTCTTTGTTTCTTTTTTACATTTCTGCAGTGCTTCTTTACATGCTTTCTCACATGCCATTTTTTTAGGGCTGAATGCTGATACTGTAAATGCCATAGATGTTGCAAGTGCTATTGAAGCTAAAATAATAAGAATTTTTTTCATATTTTCCTCCAACAGATCCATTATATCTGTATTTACTGATTTTGCGGCCAGAAGCATAATGCTTTGACCGCAAAATTAGTGTAAAAGACTTAATGACTTTATGCAACAATAAAAATTTGCCCCCAAAAGATATAACTTTACTCGTTATCTTCTGTGTACATGGCATCTATCTCATTGGCATATTTTTCGCTGATAACCTTACGCTTAACCTTCTGGGTTGGAGTTAACTCGTCAGTTTCCTGTGTCCATTCGGCATCAAGGAGGGTGAATTTTCGAATCTGCTCAACCCTGGCAAAATGCCTGGTATACTTATCAATTTCTTCCCTGATGAGGGCATTGATTTCATCGTTCTTGATAAGATCATCATGTGAACTGTATGAAATATCTTTCTCCTTGGCATATGATTCTAATTCAGGGAAGGCAGGAACGATAAGGGCTGAAAGGTATTTTCTCTTGTCACCAATGACGCCTATCTGTTCGATATAAGGTGATGCCTTAATACTGCTTTCAAGATTTTGTGGGGATATATTTTTACCACCTGCGGTAACTATAATATCCTTTAAACGACCTGTGATGCTGAGGCAGCCATCTTCATCAATTACACCGATGTCGCCAGTTCTGAAATATCCATCTTTTGTAAAAGATTCTGCTGTTGCTGATTTATTCTTGTAGTAGCCTGGCATAACCTGGGGACCTTTTGCCTGAATTTCACCGTCATCAGCAATACGAATTTTAGTTTTGGGAATAGCCTGGCCTACGGTACCAGGTTTTATTAACCATGGCCGGTTAAATGTAAGGATTGGGGTGGTCTCTGACAGCCCATATCCTTCAAGAATCTTAAATCCCATTCCGATGAAAAAATCTGCATCTGAAGATGAAAGTGGGGCTCCACCGGAAATAGCATAGCGAAGATTATCCATGCCAAGGGTGGCTTTCAGATTAGTGAATACCAGTTTATCTGCAAGATTATATCTGAAGTCACCCGGATCTTCATCCCTGCATACCTTTGGAAGGCCCCTTTTTGCCTGTCGCATGGCGAAATTGAATATTGCTTTTTTTACAGCTGGGGCACCAGATACCTTGGAAATAATTCCCGCGTGAACTTTCTCGTATATTCTTGGTACACTGATTATTACTGTTGGCCTGACTTCTACGAAATTATCGACCAGCTTTTCAATACTTTCAGCAAAAGCGGTTTTTGCTCCAGACCAGATGGCTCCATGAAAACCTGCGGTTCTTTCAAGTGAATGCGAGAGTGGTAGAAATGAGAGAAAAATATCATCCGGACGAAGAAGGGGTTGTCCTGTTTCCTTGTCCACCATCTCCATGAGGGTATACTTAACATTCGAAACAAAGTTGTCATGAGTCAGCATTACACCTTTTGGATCACCTGTAGTTCCGGATGTGTAGATAATCGTTGACAGGTCATCAGGCTTGATCCCGTTCAGCCTTTTTTTGAACTGACTGGGATTCAGATTGGCCTTTCCTGTATCAAGAGCTTTCGCGAGGGTAAGTGTATCCCCCTTTAATCCTTTGACGTCTTCGAATACAATGAGCTGCTTAACTTTTTTGAGTTTTGATTTAACTTTTTTTATGGTTTGAAAATGATCATTAGTACCAACGAAGCACATTTTTGAATCTGAATTGTTCAATATGTATTCACATTCTTCTGATGAATTTGTTGCGTAGATTGGTACATCGACGGCCCCAATTGAATTAATAGCAAGGGCTGTGAGATGCCATTCCCAGCTGTTGGGAGCGAATAGACCTATCTTGTCCCCCTTTTTTACACCAATTGAAAGAAGATAATAAGCCAGATTGTGAACCATATCATTCATGGATCTCCATGAAATATCAATCCAGTCGTTATCTTTCTTGTAAGCCGCGTAAGACTTGTCAGCATATTTTTCTGCGTTAGCCTGAAAAATTGCTGCCATTGAATTTTCCTGAACTTTTGCCATTGAGTCCTCCTGTAGGTTTTTTTCTATTTAAGATGATGCTTTTACGTTATTATGTTTCAAGACATATGTACATTTTACATTATGTTCACGATAATAATAAATTTGTCCAATTATATTTAATAATTAGAATAATTTTTTCAAAAAAAATTATTCTAATTAATTATTATCAGGTATAGGAAGCCTGATATAAAAAGTTGTACCTTCCATAAAAACTGAATTAAACCAGATCTTTCCTGAATGGTTTTCTTCAATTATTCGATTTACTGAATACATTCCCAGGCCAGAATTAAGCTTTGATAGGGCAGTAGATTTGCTCGAATAATAGGGAGCAAAAATTTTGTTTTTGTCTTCATCTTTAATCCCAATACCATTATCTTCCAGTTCAATTGATGAATGTGTTTTGTTATCACCAGTAATAGTAATTTTAATATATGGATTGAATAAAATATCATTCTTAATTGATTTAAGGTAATTACTTTTCATTTCGATTGAATCATAACTATTATCAAGAAGATTAAAAAGTACTTCTATCAATTGTGATTTTATGCCATATACCGGCACGGATGATTTAATTTCTATCTGTACCGGTATAGTATCCGTGTCATGATTGATCCTGACCAGATTTAATGCCTCATCAACCAGGTCTTTAAATGATATACCTGTAATTTTTGCATCTTCTTTTGCGATATTTGAATAATTGATTACACCCCTGATAATATTTGAAGTTCTTCGTACATTTTCAATAAGATTATCACCAATATTTTTGATGGTAGTAATCATATTTTTTACCGGGCTCTCAAGTGCAAGCTGTGGGTATTGTTTCGCAAATTGATCTATTATCATGTTCAGCTCAGCACTTGATAGTGAAAAATAATTCAACCTGTTATTTATCTGATGTGCAACTCCTTCAGCCATACCTGCTATAAATGACTTTTTTTCAGCAAGAAAAAGCTTTTCCTGGACATCTTTGATCTCTGATACGTATAAGCAGTTTTCAATGGCAAGTGATGCGTGATAGGCCATTATTTCGGCTAGTTTCAATTCATCGATACTGAATGTCATCTTTTTATCATGATCACCAATTGCAACAAAACCGAGAAGATGATCGTCGATTATGAATGGTACGATGAGCATAATGTCATCAGATTCAAAAGTAGTATATCGTTTTATTTCTAAACCGGTAATTGCCCTCTTGTAATCTTTAATTATCTCTATAACAGGGTCTTCATAATTGTATTCAGAAAAAATGACATCCTGTTCCCTGGGAAGCATTGACCTGAGTTTGTACGAAGATGATTCAGGATCATCAAGGTACAGTTTTACATAACTAACTTTCAACAATCTCTTGATGCCGATAACAATGATTCGCAGTACTCTCTCAAGATTTCGTTCCCGTACGATACTTTGTGAGGCATTGTATAATAAACTGTTGTATTGATTTTGCCTTGCGGTTAACAATTCGTCGGCTTTTTGCTGCAGGTACCTGTAAAAGAAATTACCAAAAATTGCGAGTATGAATAGTATAAGAAAGGGTATAATACCATAACCTGTAAATTGGGCAATTATCAGCGGCACAACAAGAATGATAGAATATAGAAGTACAAACAGACTGGCATGTGTAAGTACTATTCGTATGTTTAAAAAACCATGTCGGATAATGGCAAACAAAAAAATGCCTACATAAATACTTATAAGTATATTAGCATATGGTGGAATATTAATTTTATACCATATCAGCCAGTTGGATGCTCCACCAACAAATCCAATTATAGCGGAAATTATAATAAACTTTATTTGTTCACTTTTAATTCCAGAAAACTTCATTACTCCTTTGATTAACCAGTATAATCCATACATACATTGCCAGGTCCAGAACAACAGGTATACATGAAAAATTGGCCTGGCCGCAGGCCAGTATCCAAGATTGAATCGCGGATCGAGATGATAAAAGAAACCTGGGATAATGCTTAATACGATAAAAGCCGCATTTATAAGGTAATATACAAATATTTCTTTTCTTTTGTTTTTCAGTATTTCAGTAAATGAAAATACGAAGTGCAGGAAAGTAATCTGTATTAGTATTATGCCGATGGTTAAAACGTGAAACCATGTAGTAGCAGTGGCTATGGTTGATGATATCTGCCAGAAAAAGTATCCAAGACTGTATAGTGAAATGCTGATATTGACCATGAAAAAAAGCCTGCTTGGTGTTTCACGGGGATTTTTGATGAGTATAAAAATACCCGCAAACAGGCTGGTGGTAAAATTAACTAACCCTGTAAGTGCAAGAATTGACATATATTTCCCAGTATTATTTTTTAGTGATTCTTATGAAAAGTATTATGTTTGTGTTTGTTTCACGTTCTATAGAAATTTCATAATTTTCAATTCCGGAATTCTCAATAAGTGAAATAACTTCATTTTCATTTCTCAGGTTAAATGTCCAGTCGCACCACCAGTCTGCAGAAAGTGGATTATAATTTTTAGAATCTTTATGTGCAATAATAAGGGTACCGTTGCTTTTAAGTATACGGTGTGTGAATGAAACAAATTTTTTGAATGCTTCATCTGAAAGGTAATCAGCCAGACCAATGGAGTATACAAGGTCTGAATCCATAAACATTTCAGCATGTTCATCAGGGGAGTATATATAATCATACACATTCTGTTGAATATACCTGCAAGTAATAGAACCATATAAATGTGGATCTATCTTTTCTTTTGAAAATGTGAGTGCTTCCTGGTCATGATCAATGAGATTAATTGTTATTTCTTTTGTATGCGGCAATAATTTTTCTTCCAGTAGATGCCGTATTTCCCTGCTTGATCCACATGCAATATTAACAATGTTGAGATTATTACCTGAATTTGAGGCAAAACCATTCAATACATGCTTCATTTTTTCCATTCTGCTGCGAACGGCTACTGCGTAATCATCTCTTAAAAATGTCTGATCAATACAAAATCCAAGACCTTGTGATGAAGATATGTTATTATATATATTTTCGATTATTAAGTAATCTCCGGCGTATCCCCGCGGTTTAAAAAACGCGTGGGCAAGCAGCCTGGATTCTCCTCCCCAGTGAATTCCGATTTTACGGAATATTTTCTTTATACTGTCAACAAGATGGGAATGATCGGATTTTTCAAGGTATTCCTGAAGCGTACGTCCTTTTTGCAGAATTTTATTAGTCTGCTCAATCATAATTTCGGTTGCCGAATCCTGTGTTATTGCATCAGTTTTGAGGGATTGCTGAAGATGCATAAAAGTTGAAAAATATTGAACACAATCATTGTAAAAAAAATCAGAAACAACTGATTTTATTTTCTGATTGTCAATTTCATTAATAAAAGTTTCACAATGATTATTGATAATATTTTTGACATCATTCTTTTCACTATTATTAAACAATTGCATGGGTATATATCTCTTGTAATTGTAGATGTACTGTACATCAAATTGAATTTGAAAATAAATCAAGTAAAAATACAATAACTATTGTAAAAAACCCGTCCACTGATGTAACACAGTAAACGGGTTATCCTGCTGCCTCGTATGTAATTTATTTGATTACGCGCTGGTATCTATGTTAAAGCCCTTATTTTCTTCCTGTTGTTGTACCCTGTTCTCGGCTATATCCTGACCCCTGTCAGTACTCACGTCATTGCTGTATTGCCGTGCCTTTTCGAGAACACCGGTATTCATGATGTCAGTTCCTGTTAAACTTTTAATGTCCATATTCCCTCCCTTCAATATGTACTGATAATAATATAATAGATTCAGCGAAATAATGCAAGTAAATCTTATAATTCTATATCTTATAATTCAATTTCAGCAATGACAGGCAAATGGTCTGAGGCCATCCTGGTTGAACTGATATTTAATGCATATATTCTTATTAATCTGGATTCGGGAATTATCCAAATCCTGTCAAGGGCCAGTATTGGGTGCCTGGATGGAAATGATGGTTTTCGGGGAGACTCGCCAAGGCGGTTATTCATACTTTTACTGGTTTTATCTAAAGGGCACCATATATTCAGGTCTCCGCTTACAATTGTAATATCCGAATTTATTTGTTCAATATGGGATAATAAACAGGATGCCTGGGCATATCGTTCCTTTCTTTTTAAGCCGAAATGGGTGGTAATGAAAGATACTTTAAGTTTATTTATATTAAAATCAACTTGTAATATCCCTCTTGGTTCAAAACCGGTTTGACTTATGTCTTGAGAGTATACTTGTTCATATGGCCTTGAAGTCAGTATTATGTTACCGTAAAAGCCTGTAGACTTTTTTATTGTTGGTCCCGGTATACTTTTCAGACCGGTTTTATTCTCTAAAATTGATACCTGGTGTACTTTCTCATTGATGCGGTACCCGGTATCCACTTCCTGTAAACCGATAATATCAGGATTAATTTTATTAATTACCGATGCAATTCTTAAAGGGTCATAGCTTTTATCTGAACCTATGCAGGAATGAATATTGTATGTGGCAACCACAAGTTTATTCATTTTTACTGAATTTCTTTTTTGCAAATATACTTCCTAGAATCATAACGATAATGATTCCGATGGTGGTCAAAACCGTTTTTATTTCTGGATGTATAATCATATTCAACAAGCTATCAGAAAAGACTGTAATAGCAAGGGTACCGGGTATCATACCAATAATTGTACCAGTGATGAAGACTGGAAATTTTATCTTCGCTGAACCGGCAGCCATGTTCACAATAGTAAATGGTGCAACTGGAACCATTCTTAATGCGGCAATAACAAGTATACTTTGTTTTCCCAGTTTGCCACTCAAGTTGTTAAGTCTTTTACCCGCGAGTTGCCGCAATGCATCACGCCAGAGTAATAGCCCTATGATATATGTGATTATTGATGCAAGAACAGCTCCTGCCATTGAGTATAGAAATCCTGTTACCGCACCGAAAAGCAATGAAGTGGCAATGATCATTGCGGTAATTGGTATCATAACAACACTGCCAACAGTGAATAATCCCGCTACAGCAAAGGGTGCCCATGAACTATTGATAAATGGTTGAGTGAAATCAACGATAACAGATGGTTGCAAAACCTGTTGCAGTGGTGTCCATTTCCAGGCGGCGGCAAGGCCGACAAATACAAAAATACCTGTTGCTATTTTTAGAAGGGAAAATGTCTTTTTCTTGTCAGTGGTGCCGGGTAGAATTCTTTTCGCTAACTTCTCCGGGTCTATTGGCTTTTCCGGATCCACAAGGTTTACGTCAGGGGTAATTGTTGTAAGAATAGGGGGGATTTCTGATTCAAGGTTCTTTAGTGTTTTGCCGCCTCCTGTATAGTTTTCAATTGTTTTAATCAATGATCCTTTATCCTGCAGGGTATTGTTAATATCAGAAATGGAAACATCAAGGTGTTCGGACAATAAACTGTTTCTGAATTTGGTGATAAATGATGATACCTGATCATCATTGACAGCTTCCAGGGTCACATCACATTCAGAATCAAAACCCATAGATCGATTGCTCAGGTTTGCTGAGCCAACATGTAGTAGAGTATTGTCTATTATTATTATTTTCGCATGTACATTTATCAGTGTTCTACCATCAGAAGCAACGGGATACATTACCTTCAACCTGTTATAAGTATCAGATTCCCTGAGAGTTTTCAGTAACTTGGAGCGCATTAATCCCATTGTAGATTCTTCCATCCAACCGGCCATTTTTAAAGGTCCTGTAATAACAATTTCCGGTCCATTTTCTTCTTGAAGGCGATTGCTTAATAGCTCTCCAATCATACCTGAAGTAAAATACTGGTTTTCAATGTATATTGTATCCTTTGCAGATATAATTGCATCCTTGTAAAACTGTTCAATTTCTCTGACTTCAGGAAACTGATTGTACAGGGGGTAGGTACAGGAGATCGAAATTTCTGTATTTAACAAATCAGGCTGTATGTGGTCCGGCCAGGGGGTACCTTTTCTCTCTGAATCCGAAAGTACTTCTCCAGTTGCCCGTTTCCATCTTTCCCGTGCTATTTCTGCCATTCTCCTGGCCGCTTTACCTTCAAGCATAACCTGCGTATCATGAAATGGCTGATAGTAGTTCCCATCAGGATCAATTCTGCGTGAATCATCGGGGATATGCTCAGAGGTATCCCATCTCATTGTTCCAAGGTCTATTCCACCGGTAAATGCCACAGCATCATCAACTACAACGATCTTCTGATGCTGTGATGCGCCGGGAGGGTGATGGTTATCCATGTGAAAGCGAACACGTTTGTGGGTTTTCCAGTCCAGTTGAAATACGGGAAAGGTTTCTCTTTCAAAAAGATATATCATGGCGAAATCCCAGGATAGAATGTAGATGTGCAGATCCGGTTTCTCTTCTGCTACCGCATTAAGGAAATCACCGAGACGAATGGGATATTCATATTCGTCATCGTCCCGACGCAGCAATAACTTACTGTGGATATCCCAGCCTATTATGAAAACAGATTTTTGGGCGTTGATTATTGTATCATACAATGCACTAAAGTATGAATCAGAGTCCAAAAGAAACCGAATTCTTGTTGCTTTTTCAGTTTCCCAGCAATTTTTCCCTTCTTTCATTACCTTTTTATTGATTGTTTTCATAAATAATTGACTCACTTTTTATACAATGGTTTGACGTTTCATGTATACATATGTAGAAGTACAACTCGGGTTAAAATTATTATAACAAGAATAATGATGTCAAACAACCGTAAAACAACGAAAATTTTGATCACTCTTTTTATCGCAATTTTCTCATCAACACTGGGAAGCGGTCTCGTTGTGCCTCTTCTACCCGGGTATGCCCATACTATGGGTGCTTCAGGTTTCTTGATTGGTATGATTTTTGGTGCCTTCTCCCTGTCTAGAACAGTAATGCTCCCCCTTGTGGGATTTCTGTCTGACAGCAGGGGGCGTAAACCGTTTATTACACTTGGACTTTTTATATACTTTATTGCCTCTGTTCTATTCATATTCGCTGACAACATAGCATTTTTAATTATTATTCGTTTTATACAGGGGGGAGCCGCTGCAATGATACTCCCCATAGCACAGGCGTACGCGGGAGATATTACACCCCATGAGAAAGAGGGTACTGTCATGGGCCTGGTTCATCTTGCCCTCTATGGGGGATTGAGTTCAGGACCGGTTCTGGGTGGATTTGTTAAAGACACCTGTGGTATTGATGCTTCATTTATGTCCATGGGATTGATATGTTTTTCTGGTTTCATTCTCAGCATCTATTTTTTACCACCGGTTACACTGGAAGTCTCCGCATCACTGGCAGGACGTCCAGGGCAGTACCTGTCAATGATGAAAGACCGGCGTGTGACGGGACTTTTTATCTTCAGACTGGCATATACCATGTGTATAGGATCTATATGGTCCTTTGCCCCATTGATTGCGGACATACAGTTTCACATGGAAAGTATGGCTATTGGTATAGTCATAACCCTGAGTGTTCTTATCAGTGCTGTGTTAATGACACCCATGGGAATACTGGCTGACAGGGGTAATAAAAAGATACTTATGATTGCAGGAGGGGGTATCACTGCTGCCTCAATGTTTATACTTGCCATGGTAGAGTATCCATGGCAGCTCTACCTTGTGAGTGTAGTAATCGGTATAGGTGGAGGTATATCCGTTCCTTCAGTAATGGCAGTAACAGTAATTGCAGGACGGGAATATGGCAGTATGGCCTCCATGATGTCACTTCTTACTCTAGCCCACAGTTTTGGCATGATGGCGGGACCGGTGATCATTGGTCTCATGATGGATATGCTGAATGTGAGTATTGCCTTTGCAATGAGTGGAGTGTTGATGTTCATTGCAACACTGCTTATTCCATGGTTGATATTCAGTGAAAAGGTGTCACCAGAAGATTCTATGTCTTCGGAATCTGGTTAAAATGCTCCAAGCTGGCATTTTTTAATTTTAAGGGAAAGCTTTTCACATGCTGATGCGGCATCTAATCGTGTTATACCCAGAGAATCTGCAACTTCCCATATGTCAGCGCAAATAATCCTGCCATTGTTTACATATTGCATGATTAAAGATGAAAGTTGCTCTGTAACGGAATCGGCGGGTTTTAGGATTTTTTTGTCCGGCTTATAGCCGAAAAGACCAAGTTGACAGCAGGTAATTTTCATATCCAACCTGTTGATAAGTTTTCCAACATCAAGTGGCAGCACACCGGTATCTTCAATAACGATGAATGCGTTTTCGCATGATATTTCTTTGCCATCAGAAACATTCTGCAACTTTTCGGTTAAATCATCAGCTGAATAAGCAACATCATCTTTCATTGGTAATTGTCCTCCAGGTTGTTCTTTTGCAATAGTGGAATATGGTGAGTATATGTTATGACCCGATTTTGTCAAGTAACTGGTTTAAGTCTGAAATATCCTTTTTTGAAAAATCAGCAAGGAATTCACTACTGGAAATTTCTGCCGTTGTATTGATTATACCGGCAACAGTTCCACCCTCAACCGTGAGGCAGATAAGAAAAGCCCTCCTGTCCCCCGGTTTCTGCATGCGCAGTATAAGATTTGCTCTTTCAAGCCGGTCAACTATCCCTGTCAATGTGGCACTATCCAAACCGGTTCTCTTGCTCAATTCAGAAAAAGTTACCTGGTCCTGATCATGAAGAAAAAGAAGAATCAGACCCTGTACAGGGGTAATACTTAAATGCTGAATCTTCCTGCTCCAGAACTTGTTCGCTTTTTGTGCCGCCCTGGATATTTTATAAAATATGAAGTCTTCTGGAATCATAAATATTACTCTTTTTACAAATAGTATGTATACATATTATTTGTAACCAAATATATGTCAATTATATTATATTTGTATAAAATAAATATATGTTCACCCGTGTACTACTGGTGATTGTAATCAAGGGCAATTCAGGATGCAGGAACTATTGTGTGTGTACCTCTTGGTAAACCGTGGCAGCCCTGATAAATTTTTTAAATATTTTATTAAACACAGGACGATCATCCCTCATTTTTTCGGGATGGAATTGTGTTCCAAGAATAAAAATATTACCTTTATGTTCAATACCTTCCACAAGTCTGTCCCGGGATCGGGCATTTACAATAAAACCCGGTGCAATATCTTTTACTGCCTGGTGATGATATGTGTTTACTTCAAGTGTGTCATTGCCAAGCATCCGAATAAGCCTTGTTCCTCTCTCCAGTTGTATGTCATGGTAACAAGCAACAGAATGTGTATATACCAGCAGGTCAAGCTGTTCCCTGTGTTGTACGCTTGTTTTGCCTTTGAACTGGGAAGGTATATCCTGGTAGAGTGAGCCTCCGTAAAACACATTCAAAATCTGGCATCCCCTGCATATACCAAGTACTGGTAACTCATTTTTCCGTGCATATTTCAAAACCCTGAATTCCAGTTCGTCAAGTTCTGGATCAACTGCTTCCAGCTTGTGAAATTCTTTCTCATTATACCTGGATGGATGCACATCAAGTCCCCCCGGTATAAGAATACCGTCAAGCATCGACAGTTTCCTGTCAATTTCAGCTGAATCATCATCTACAGTGATCTTTATTACATGTGCACCATTTTTGTTGACAGCCTCAACATACTGTTTATTTATATCGATGCAAAAGGTATCCATCTTCATCTGAACCGTGCCGTATGTTATGCCGATTGAAGGGCCATTTGCAACATTTTGATCGCTGCCGCATGATAGTAATGTTATTATGAGAACTACAAGTATGATATATGTTTTGCGCTTCATGTAAAGTTGCCCCACTTCGTGATAGAGTATAGCATATACTATATTATATAAAATAATTGAAAAGTACTTTTCTTTTTAGATGGGTATATAATAAGTGACAATTTGGAAAATAATTATAATAATTTTTGTAGAGGTTTTAAAATGTCGGATTCATGGCGTAATGAGTATGAAAGAAAATTTACCACTGTAGACTATGCGGCATCACTTGTTCAGAGTAATGACAGGGTATTCCTGGGCGGTGGTACAGGCATACCATCAGGATTTGCTACTGAACTGGGAAAGCTGGCTGGAAAAGTAGAAAATGTAACTATATACCAGGGTTATGCAATGGGGCTTTATGATTATATGAAGCCTGAAAATATGGAAAGTTTTCATATTGAAACCATGTTCGTGGGGCCCATGGAAAGGGTTTGCATGGACTGGGGGGTAGCCCAATACAAGCCAATGCACCTGAGTGACATACCGGCAGCAGGACTCAAGGCCAATTGTAACAGGGTCGCCTTTGTAGCAACACCTCCGGATGAAAACGGGTATATGAACAGGTCGTGTTTTGGTGCCTTTCTTCCACAAAAAGAAACCATTGAAAGGGCAGAAACAGTTATAGCTGAGATTAACAGCAATACACCATGGGTTAACAGTGATGACTTCAAAATTCATGTGTCCGAAGTCGACCACATAATACAGAATGACGTGCCACTTTTTGAACTGCCCGAGATTGAAATTACCGAACTGGAAAAGCAGATGGCAAATTATATTGCCGAGCTTATACCCGACGGTGCAACAATACAGCTTGGAATAGGGGGACTTGCCAACGCCATTGGTAATCTACTTTATGATAAAAAAGATCTTGGAATGCACAGTGAAGTTATAACACCATCAGTAATGCGACTTGTTGAAGCAGGTGTTCTCAATTGCTCGAAGAAAAATTTCTACCCCGGGCAGATTATTTCTTCATTTGCCGTTGGCACAAAAGAATTTTACGAATACATTGATCATAATGATGCTTTTAAGCTTTGTGATATCGGGTGGGTTAATACACCTGAAGTTATCGGTCAAAATGATAACCTTATATCCATTAATAACACCCTGATGATGGACCTTACCGGACAGGCCGGCTCAGAGTCTATCGGTACAAAACAATACAGTGGTACAGGTGGACAGGTTAACTTCATACAGGGAGCAAAAAAATCAAAAGGAGGGAAAAGTATCATATCCCTCACCTCAACATACACTGATAAAAACGGTAAGATGCACAGTAAAATTATGCCCACCCTGACTAATGGTACAGTGGTCACCACAAGCAGAAATGACGTGGAATACGTGGTAACAGAATATGGTGTGGTAAACCTGAAACTTGAGAATGTCAAGACCAGGGTGGAATCGTTAATAAGTATAGCTCATCCGGATTTTCGGGATGAGCTGCGTCACGAAGCAAAAAAGATCGGCTGGTTATAAGTAGTATATGAATAGCCCCCTCATTCATTAAAATGAGGGGGCACTGGTAATAACAATTGCAACTATCTCAAAAATGCGTCGTAAATTGCCCGTAACGCCCCTTCCGCGTAGTAAGTCTGAATACCAAAGTGAACACTCATTTGTGATGGACTCTGGTCAACTGTTTCGATATTGATATTCTTTTCTTTCAGGGCCGTTGCCGTTGTTGCAAGTATTCCAGGCTGATCTTTCATGCCAATACCAACCGGGGATATAATTGACAGGTTATACTTAATCTCTATAACATCAGGTTTGAATGTATTCATTATCTCGTCTTTCAGATCGTTTGCCTGTCCAGTCAGGTTGTCCTGGTTGACAAGAACCGCGATATCATCCTTGTCAGTTGGATAATGATATGTATTTATACCGTTATCCCTGAAAATTTTCAGCAGATCCTGGGCAAAACCGATCGTCTCACCAAGCATGTCTTTTTCCAGGTATACATAGGCGATATTGTCAAGTCTTGATATTCCAATTACGGTTTCCTCTGGTACCCTTTCTGAAACGATCATGGTGCCCGGTGCGGAAGGATTATTGGTATTTCGTATACTGATGGGTATATTTTCCTTTTTACAATTTACCATGGCATCGTAATGGAATACGTTAAATCCCTTTGATGCCAGCAAACGCAGCTCCTTGTAGGTAAGCCTGGTAATAATATCAGCGTCAGTGATCAGCCGTGGATCAACCTGGTAAATCCCGTCAGTGTCGGTCCAGTTTTCATAAATTTCAGCATTTATCGCGTAGGCAATTTCACCACCGGTAAGATCAGATCCGCCACGGGACATTACAGCCACCTCTCCGGTTTTAGTAACACCGTAATATCCGGGGAATACACAGATAGAATTTTTTCCGGAGAGTTTCTTTATGTTTTTATAGGTATCAGGTAATACCCTTGCATTACCAAAATCATGTGATACGATAAATCCATAGTCTTCCGGTAAACATGCCTCGGCTTTCATACCCTTGCTTTGAAAGTATCTTGCGATTATCTTAGCATTAAAGTGTTCACCCCTGGATGCGAAGAAATCAATTTTGTTTCGATCGGATACACTTCTTTGAAGATCTGTCTCTATATCCTTTATAATGTCATCAGCATTTATCCCTAGATTGGAGATAATTTTTTTAAACTTGGCAACAACGGCATCATAACTCTTCTTGGGGGAAATTTTCTTTTTCTGCTCCCTGAAATGCTTTCCTTCTGTGGCAATGTTGAAAAGATGATCAGTAACCTTCTCACTATCATCTGCGTCTTTACCAGGTGCAGATACTACCACGAATTTTCGCTTGGTGTTAGATGCCACAATATTGCGTACCTTTTCTATCTGCTCTGCGTTGGCAACGGAACTGCCACCGAATTTAGATACGATCTTTTTCTTCATAATAAAAAAACTCCTGTGTTGTATATTTATCTGAAATATACCTGTATATTCCAAGGGAATCATTGCATTTCAACAATTTTTTTTATAAAAAATGAGTTTTCAAGGTATAAAATGACTGCCAGAATAGAATCATTAAGAGCTTGACATTGGTGTAAAATAAAATAGAAAAAGAAAAACAAGAAAATATGGAATTAAATATATGGCCGAAATCGAATATACCCTGGTGATAAACCATGGGAAGGAAAAAGGGTTCGAACTTAAAACCCTTGATAAAAAAAATTTTCTGAGGCAAACCTCGTCATTGCTGAAAAAGCCAAGAAAATTGTTTCTGGGACTTGGTGATTTTCTTGAGATTGGGGATTACAATCAGCTTCTTGACTCAATATTTTTCGATGAAGAAGCTGTGGGGCTTGAGAATATCCTGGATAGTGTAAACAGAAAACTTTCTGCTGAAGAAAACATACCTTTTTCTTTCCTGAAACTGGCAATATATTATCCTGACTTCCTTTTGAAGGATGTACCAATACCGTGTGTCTCCGCCATCGGAAAGAAATCACGGCTGTTCCTTGGGGCTGAAACATTTGTAAAATATGTAAAAGAATACGATCCTGTTGTGCTCAGTGCCATTCCCTATGAAATAACAATAGAATTTATCAGGCGTCTGGGGCTGAGTGAAGAAAACCTTATATCAACAGAATACAAGATAGACCAATCAGACACGAAATACCGTGTATATTCCGGCGACATCAACAGGTTTGTATCAGGTAATCGTAAAAGTATCGAGATTGAGAAGTACATGGCGAAAGAAGATTTAAAGGATGAAGAAATAGTATATATTGGACGGGGAGAGGCCGGGGTCAATACATTCTCAACTGTTAATTCAATCGCATTCAATCCTTCGTTGAGCGTGATACCTGTTTCAAGGATAACCTTATACGGATCATCCCTCGAATCACTTCTTGTGCTGTTCAATTTTGACGGAGAACTTGAGAAATTTCTTCTTGCTGACCATGTAGAAGAGTACCTTCCGTCGCTTGTTGTGTACTCAGATGTTAAAGATAAAAGTGAAGAGTTGATCAATATTGAACTTGAACACAGAAGACTTCAGAACAATATAATTGGTCAGAGAATTGAACATTCAGAAGAGAGTTATAACACGGTACAGAGAGATATTGAAATTACCTATGGTGGATCCGCGGTGAATATTAATGAAGTCCGACACATGATTCGTGAAAGAATGAGAAAATACAAAAGGGATCCTGACAAGTTTATCAGGGAAATCAGTACAATCGCGAAGAAAAGATACAAAAGTTTTCACACCCAATCTTAAGATGCCATTGCAGATATACAGGTATGTTAAATGGAGGTACAGGTAATGATCTCATTTACTCATGATCTTGGCATCGCTCAATTTCTACTTCCCCCGATTTGTACGGGAATTCTTTTGGGTGGATTCCTGTTGTACCTGTACATGTCGTGGAAATACAAGTCAACCCTGTATATGACCGTGGCTGTGTTCGCATTCCTGGGTATACTTTTTGTCGGGAGCGAAACGATGATATTGTCCATTGGAGGCTGGCTGCACAACAGGGAGTTATCGGTGCAATTTCATCGAATTGAACAGCTGGCGGGTGCATGTTTCCTTTTCGCCCTGCCATATGCCCTCATGTATTTACTTGAATTAAATGACAGAATGCACCGGATCAACAGGATTCTCGCTGTAATTGGTTTAGGTTACGCGATTATCGTCATCGTGGCTGCGTATGTTAAGCCTGACCTGTTTATCAGTATGGAAACTACCAAGGCATCGTGGCTTACGTACGAAGCTGATTACGGGAGGGGACAGGAGGGAATCCTGTACGCCATACGTGACGCCCTGCTTGGAATCTATATTATTTACAGCATTACAGTTGTAATAATTGATATAATATGGCACAAAAATCTTAATTACCTGGTGTACCCGGTAATTGGTCTCCTGCTGGCGTTTTTTGGTGCCATAGTTGACACGGTTCACGTACATACGGGTGTTTTCATAGATTTTTTTCCGGAATCTTATTTTTCCAGGTTCAGCGTAGGAATTACCATGGCTATCATGTTTTTCATGTCAAGTGTCACAAGAAAATTTATTACATATGCCCAGGAACTCGAAATTGCCCACAAGATAATCAGTATCTCTGAAGAAAAATACCGATTCCTGGTTGAAGGTACCAACGACTGTATACTTTCCCTTGACCTTGATATGAGATGCCTTAATGCCAATCGCGCTGCCTTAAATCAGCTGGTAATAAATATTGATAACCTTGAAGAGTTCAAGTTCTATGATCTTGTCTATATCCCCCAGGATGAAAGCGAATTTACCATGCAGTTTATCCAGGAGAAGATCAATATTCTTTTGAACGAGGGACGTCCTGTATATTTCAAGACCTTTTTAAAGGCCCATGGGACATATGAACCAAGAGAATACCATATTCGCATTGAGCATATTAATATTGATGACAAGAACGAGATCCTCATGAAGGCATCCAGTGTTCCTGATGACTCTATTATGAGGTATATTAATTCTGAAAAGATGCATTTTACCATCGGTAATTACCTGATAGCCGCAGAGGAGATATGTAACAGGCTGGTATTGAATTTACCCCGGTATATCGACAAGCAACAGGCAAGTGCTATTAAACTGGGACTAAGAGAAATAATAATAAATGCTATTGAACATGGAAACCTGAACATCTCGTTTAATGAAAAGTCACAGGCGACTGAAAATGGTAATTACATGGAGTTTATTCTCAGTCGTCAGAAGGACGCGGTGTACCGCAACAAGCGGGTAACCATTGAATTTTTACTGAATAGTGAGCGGGTAATATATAAAATTTCAGATGAAGGAAACGGTTTTGACTACAAAAACATTATCAGCATGATAGAGGATGATGTCGACGCCCAGATGCTTGCACATGGAAGGGGGTTACGGATGGCCTTTAACATATTTGACAGTGTAGAATTCAACAGGAGAGGAAACCAGGTTTTACTGATAAAGTATTTTAATAAAAAAATGAATCGTGACTAAATCCAGCAACATAACCATGATCATTCTTTGCTTCATCTGCGTGATGAGTATCATGCCGGTGTGGGGTAAAATTGCAGGTCCTCAAAATATTTCAGGATATGATGGCTTTTATCTTGGAGATCGTAAAAAAGATGTCATCCGTTTGCTGCATGTAAGGGATATATCATTTTATGAAAGAACTATCGCCTATCATACATTTCTTGATATGGAGATAGGGGGCAGAAAAATTAGCCTGATCTTTAATTATGCCGGCTTTCTATATGCCATAAATGTACAGACCAGCTTATCTGATGAAAATTTTAATCACCTGGTTGACCATCTGAGCGAGAAGTATGGTGAACAATCATCCAGTACACCAGGTAAAAACAGCAAACACCTTCTCTGGGAAACAGGTGACAGGTTTTCGTTAACGGTTACACGGGGCAGTGATACCAGGGTGTACCTTTATTATGTTGATAATTTATTTTATAAGGCATCGGTTAAATGGAAGCCTGATCACAATCAATCAGAATTTAATGATTTTTAGTAACTACTTAGCTGTAATTCTAAAATGAATATTAATCTGACTTCTCCCCCCGCCAAAGGCGGGGGGAACCATCTCTATATCTGTTCATTTTATAGAAAATCATCTATATTCTGATAATAGCTGAGTAGTAAC
>CAZVRB010000002.1:65145-91714 GCA_964629365.1 uncultured Leptospiraceae bacterium | reverse complement strand
GGCCCCAAGGCAGCCGCAAAGGCTCGAAGACTTGATGAAAATGCCGATATAACAATAATCCAGAAAGATCCTGATCTTTCAATGGCTTCCTGTGGTTATCCTTATTATGTAGGTGGTTTCTTTGATGACAGGAATATGCTGCTGTGTACACCAACCGGTGTTACCCGCGATCCAAAGTTCTACCTCAATGCCAAGGGTATTGTTGCACGAACAGAGACCGAGGCTATCAAGATCAACAGGAAAGAGAAAACAGTAACCTGCAAGGATCTTAAAACAGGTGATACCGAGGATGTATCATATGACAAGCTAATCCTTACCACTGGTTCTACACCTAAGATGCCTCCAGTTAAAGGTATTGAACTTGATGGCATAACAACGCTGCAGTCCATGAAGGACGCGGATTATCTTCGCAAAATACGTGATGAGAAAAAGATCAAGAAGGCAGTAGTAATAGGGGGTGGCCTTATCGGTATCGAGACCTGTGAAGCTCTTCAACTTGCAGGAATAGAGATAACCGTTATTGAACTTTTACCGCAGCTGCTTACTTTTCTTGACTGGGAGATGGCAAAACTTGTTGAGAACCATGTAAAGACCCATAATGCAAACGTTATTACAGATAACGGTCTTTCAGAGTTCCTGGGAGAAAATGGTACGCTTACAGGTGTAAAACTGCAGAATGGAATTGAATTACCATGTGAGCTTGCGGTTGTGGCCATTGGCGTAAATCCAAATGTGAAAATCGCAAAAGAAGCCGGCATCGAACTTGGTGAAGTGGGTGGTATAAAGGTAAACGAATACATGCAAACTTCAGACGCAGACGTGTATGCGTCAGGTGACTGCGTGGAAATAAATAATATCATAACAGGAAAGCAGGTACTTGCACCTTACGGTGACCTTGCCAACCTCCAGGGCCGTGTTGCCGGTGAAAATGCCATCATTGGCAATTCAGTAACCTTTCCCGGTACTATCCAGACAGGTATTTGCAAGGTTTTTGATTATGGTGCAGGTGCTACCGGCTTATCGGAAACAAATGCACGTAAACTGGGATATGATATTGAAACCGTGATAAACGCAAGTCCCGACAAGCCGGGTTTCATGGAAGGAAAACTCCTTGTAACCAAGGTTGTTGCTGATAAAAAGTCCGGCAAGGTACTGGGTGCGCAGTGTATAGGCCCCGGCGAGGTGAGCAAACAGGTAGCCCAGTGGGCAATGGCTATCAAGGGTGGAATGACAGTTGAAGACCTTGTTAATTCAGACCTGCCGTATGCTCCACCATTTTCACTGGCCATTGACCATTTCATTGCTGCCAGTCATATTATGCAGAACAAGTTGAAAGGGCGAATGAAGGGTATATCCAGTTGTGAAGTAAAAAGTAAGCTGGATAAGGGTGAGAAACTATTTCTTCTGGATGCCCGCGGGCCTGATGAATATGAAGAGATGCGGCTTGGTATTGGAGAAACCCTCATACCCATCGGTGCACTGAGGAACAGGCTTAATGAAATGCCTGAAGATAAAAACACCGAAATAATATGCTATTGCAAGATATCTCTTCGTGGTTACGAAGCTGCCCGTGTGCTGGAAGGGAATGGTTATAAGAACGTAAAGGTTATGGAAGGCGGGATAATGGCCTGGCCGTATCCGAGAGAAAAGTAATATCAAACTACGATTTAGTAGTGAACATATTATCCCTTAAATCCCCCTGCAAACAGCAGGGGGATTTTTTATTGCATGTAAGATGTAATGTTACTTAAAAGAATCCTGTACTCATTGCGATCAACAGCTGTCCGGAATAATACATGGACAGGCTGATCCGGTTGTACTTGATGGGTTTCCAGAACCTGTTCAACGCGATGAAAATATCTGAAATATAGAATAACCCTGCACCGATGGTCAGCATCCACGCCTGGGTGCTGTTAAAAAATGATCCCTCGAAGGTGGATACCGCCCGGTTTACCATTAGACTGATTATGAGAATGTAGGCAAGAACCGAGACTTTCATGTCGCCAAGTCCGGGATAGAGAAAGATATACAGTGCAGCTCCAATGGCAAGGAGAATTCCGCCACTCACCATGTCAATACCGCATTGAAAGCCACTGTACATGGTGAAGATTATTGCATACACGATATGGGCAAGTAAAAACAGTACCAGGCCAATCCTGAAAGCTTTCTGTGACTCATTCATGAACATGAGTGACACGTCACCTCCCATTGACAGCAATAACCCCCCCGTTATTGCCAGTGTATATGATTGGACAAATTGGCCATCCCTTGTAAGGGAGAGCAGGGCAATGGCGATAAGGATTGAAGTGGAGATGGGCTTGATCAAGTATATCTGTTTTTTCTTAAATGTGAATTCGGCCCGGATAAGAAAAAAAACAAGAACTGCTAAAATGGGAATGAGTACATGGTAAGGGGTCATGGCTCCCTCCGTTGAATTGTTTAATTGGTGAATTATATATATTTGTTCTTATAAGGTCAAGTAAATGGCCGAATGTTATTCAATATATGGAATTCCCATGGGACCATCAGGAAGAACAGCGACACTGCAATCATCATGTTCTGACAGTATCGCATCAATACAGTGCTGCACATCATCGCATGGTATCAGGTGGACGTTCTTTACGGTTTCGGCTGGGAGTGTAGAGTAGAGGTGTACACTTGCCTTTTCCTGTATTTTGCAGAGGGCCTGTACCTGCCACTGGTCATAACGGGAAAATCCATCCTGCCTGATCATGGAAAGAAGATCAACCGTTGAAGATGTCTCCATAAGCATTTTCCCAAACTCACCATGATCAGGGATACCATCAGAGCATTCTGCCACACAGAGAATGATTCCCCCTTTTCTCACGATACCTGCAGCAGCGCTCATACCTTTTACAGACTGGTAAAGGCTCTGATCAAGGGGATACCCGCTGTTGGTGGTAATGACAAGGTCATAATTTCCGCTGCATGGCAGCATGGCGTGTTTTGAAACAAACCGGGCACCCTTCCGGTGTGAAGCTATTACGTCCCCCGCGAATATACCCGTTATCTCTTTTCGGGAATTTAATGTCACATTAACTGAAAGATGGGGTTTCATCATCATTGCGGCCTCAACTGCCATATCCTGTACTGGGTTGTGTTCAAGTAGTCCCCATGTGCTTCTGGGATGATCAATGCGAGTTGCATTATGAAAATGCATTATTGACTCAATGCCTGCAATACCAGGCATAATGGACTTCGGACCACCGCTGAAGCCCGCGAAAAAGTGAGGTTCAATGAAACCGGTAACGATGCGTATGTCCGCTTCGCAGTAGTCCCTGTTCAGGTACACGGGAGCACCTGTTGTGGTTTCCCCCGAATAATGCAATGTTGTATCATCAAAGGCGTCGTGGTTGATTATGGTGAAACGGCTGACTATGTCATTTCCAAGCATAGTTCGAAGCTCATCCTCACTGTTTGACCTGTGTGACCCGGTTGCAATCACTATTTTTATATGAGGGTCAGGAATCGGTGCAAGAAGCTCGTGTAACCATGAAATGATCACTCCTGTGGGAGTGGGGCGGGTAATGTCGTTCACAACAATGGCTACGGATGAATCGGTAGTAAGTTTTTTTTTGAGTGTCTTATATTTTTCCGTATCTGAAAGCACTGCAGGTGCATACGTGTTAACATCAACAATACCGGGTACTTCCTTTGGTGACAGCACATGGGCGTCTTCCGGAACTTTTATATCTAAAAATGATTTTCCATATGGAATTTGTACTTTCATTATGTTATAATTATACATTATATTACACATTAAAATGCAAGTATTATAATACTTGTACTGTAACACAAGAAGAAGTTTAATTGTAAATTGATTTGCTTTTCATATTATATTTTTGCTATGAGATTATAATCTTAAAAAAGAAAGGAAATAAACCATGCTTGAAAGTTACAAGATAATTGATAACAAGGTTATTCTGCGAATGCGGGGAAAGATCTATGATACCTCTGAAGAACTCATCGATGGAGGTGTTTTTAGAGAGATACTTCACCGGGCAATCTGGCAGCTTGTCGAGAAGAAATCTATTCATATCAGAATATTTGAAAATGACACACCTGGTGAAGAAGACATTGCTGTCCTGGTAAATACGCTGAAACGACTGACAAAAAATACCGCGGAAGAAGTACAGAAACTGTATCCCGAATCAGCACAGTTTTTTAAGTATCCGTCCCTTTTTAGTGATTTCGTGGAATTTATATATAACTTCTGGAGAGGATTTGAACGGTATGTGCTGTGTGATTCAATAGAAGGTGACTCAATTGATCAACGTCCTTACAGGGCATTTAATGACACGGTGGGGACACTTGCACAGCTCATGCGTAAAACATACAGGGACATAGAGGAAAACATTACGGGAACACATCCACGCGTCTACAGGCAGGTGGAAGCGGGTGCAGCCTTTGGTTCAATTTCGATTCCTGTCGATACTGATTATCCTGATGGAACATTCGGAAAATTAAAATCAATCCAGGTTATCCGCCAGGTAATGATGAACCCGCCTTTGATACTGGAACCGAAAATGAATAAGCGAACCGGTTCATTTGTGAAAATCGATGTTAATCCATTATCTACGATACAGCTGAACAGTGATGAGTGGATTTGTTATCCTGCAAGGGTGGGGCATCTTATAATACATGTGTATATACACGAGAAATTTTATGAGCTCGGTTTCACCCTTTGCAACCTGTTTGACATCGCCGATGATGACGAGGTTGAACGACAACCGGATGGCGTGTATCTCTTTGGGGTGCCCGGTGATGAGCTGAATACACTGGCCGAATATCCTACAGTTTTTTATGATGATGAAAAGAACAACATCATGGTTGCCGCATGCCCGAACAGGGACGAGTTCGGTTATTTCGGTTACCTGAAAAAGATGGTGCTTACCCTTCACAATGCCATTAAGATGAAAAAAGGGATTATGCCTTTTCATGGCGCTCTTATGGAAATTATCCTCAGGAACGGTAAGGAAGCCACCATGCTTCTCATCGGTGATTCAGGTGCCGGTAAATCAGAGACACTTGAGGCTATGCGCAATATCGGTGCTGAATTGATAAGTGATATCATAATAATCGCAGATGACATGGGTTCCCTGGAAATTGACGATGAAGGGAATATCATAGGTTATGGTACAGAAATTGGTGCATTCCTGAGAATTGATGATCTTAAACCGGGTTATGCGTTTGGACAGATGGACCGTTCAATTATTATGAGCGCCGGACAGACAAATGCCCGTATTGTGCTGCCGGTAACAAGCTATGAGAATGTAATAAAAGGGTTTACTATTGATTTCATACTGTACGCGAATAATTACGAGGAAATTGATGAAGAACATCCAATTCTTGAGCGTTTTGAGAATGCCGAAAAAGCTCTGTCAATATTCAAAGAGGGGACAGTTATGAGCAAGGGAACAACTACTACAACAGGAATTGTTCATTCATACTTTGCGAATATATTCGGTCCACCATCATATAGAAAGCTTCATGATAGTATAGCCGAACGTTACTTTAAGGCTTTCTTCCAGAAAGGTCTTTTCGTGGGACAAATGAGAACCCGTTTGGGTATGGCAGGATATGAACAGGAAGGTCCTGAAATGGCGGCCAGGGAAGTACTAAAGGTAATCGGGTCTTGACGCACGGGGTTAGCACAATACCAACCAGTTCGGGATAAGAATGATATTATCTCAATTATTACAGGCCATTCACAAAAGCTCGTTTAATTTTTTTCACCTGTCCAACAAATGGCAGAATTTTATGATGAGCATTTTTATCGGTATTACCATTGGCCTGTGCGTTTCAATTTTTACAGTTTTTCTCAGGATTATGGAAAAGGGGGTTCACCTTGTTCTGAAGACTGATTTTGAGAATTTTATCCATAGTCCGAGAATCACAACAGGGGACTGGTTTCAACAGGTATCGTTAATACTAATCCTTCTTTTAGTTGGAGGGCTGGTATCAGGTGTTTTCAACAAATATTTTAAGACATATCAGGGATTAAAAATAAATCAGTTCGGCACTGACGCGGTAATCGGTGCCTTCAACGGGTATGAAAAGCATCTCTCATCACTTTCTGCGATTCTCAAGACCCTTATTGCTTCTCCCATTCTTATCGCCGTAGGTGGATCTGCCGGTCTCGAAGGTACGGTTGCCTACCTCGGGGGAGGTGTGGGGGCGCTCTATACAAAGATATTTCCCCAGCTTAAAAAGAATCGTCGTATGTTTATTATCTGTGGTGCATCAGCAAGTATTGGCGCTGTGTTCCATGCCCCCCTGGGTGCTTCAATCTATATGGCCGAGGTATTATATTTTTCAAGTGAATTAGATACCAGTTATGTTGCCCATTCCATTATATCTTCAGTAATCGCTTATGCGGTTTTCATAATCTTTTTCGGACATCATGCGCTGTTTGATTTCCACAATATTACCTTTCATCCATCAGATATATACTATGCCATGATACTTGCTCTTCTTGTTACGCCCATATCACTTCTTTTCTCAAAGATACTTAATGTAACCATAGATACATTCGAGGATTTGCAAATTCCCATATACCTGAAACCGGTGGGGGGCTGTCTCTTGCTGGGTGTAATATTGATTATTTTCCCTTACGCGGGGGGTGTTGGTTACAACTATATTCAGAAACTCATTGAGGGAAATATTGCAATCCTTTTGATACCTCTGTTTATTGTATTTAAAATTCTGGCTACATCTCTTACGGTGGGGTCTGGTGGTAATGGTGGATTGTTCGGCCCTTCAGTTGTAATAGGTGCCTTTATCGGCAGCGGTTATGCAATGATTTTGCAGCAGATGGGTATTCCACTGAATAATGAAACATATATTGTAATCGGCATGTCAGCTTTTCTATCCGCCACGGAGAACACTCCCATTTCATCAGTTATAATGATAACAGAGATAACCGGTACCTATGAACTGCTGATCCCTCTTTCGCTGGCATCAGTGACGTCTTTTTTTCTTGGAAAAAAAGCGGTGTTATATCGTTCACAGGTTGATTCACGAATAGATTCTTCAGCATACCAGGGCAAATACCTTGACATGGACCAGTTAAAGCAGGTTCGGGCAAAGGATATTATATTTTTAACAGCGGATAAAATGCCCCGCATATATCTTCATGAGAATATTGAAGTTATTCTTGAAAAGGCATCACGTAATGTTATGGTGCAATTATACCCGGTGTACGCAAAAAATGATGAATTAAAAGGATTTATCGATGCCCATCTCTTGCGAAAAGATATTCAAACTGGTATCATTTCTACTGATCTCTTTCCACTGATCATCGCCCAGGATCTCTATTCGGTTGAATACAACTATATTGATGGGGACAGTATTGTATATGACATCATCTCACTCTTTATCAATGTGGACGACAATCTTGCCGAACTGGAAAATTATCCTGTAATTGGTCAGGAAGGTGAATTTATTGGTGTATTGAGATCAGTTGATATTATGCATAAGCAATTCAAGCTTTTTGATACACTTATTGGTAAATAAGTAATGAATGGGTAAAATAGATTGGAGGAGATAATGAAAACGTTATCAGCAGCCGCAGTAGTGATACTGAGCGCCATGCAGATTGCAGCAACAGGATTCAAGGTATCTGATTCTCCACAGAATATCGGGCCTCCGGTAAACACTGAATATAATGATTATTCTCCAACTCTCTCTCCTGATGGAAGCTGGATGATATTCAATTCGGACAGGGGAGGGCGGTACCAGAATCTCTATGTATCTCATTTAAAAAATGGCAAATGGACTGGACCCAGGGCGCTTAACTCTGTCAATTCCCCCTATAATGATGAGTCCCCTTTCTTATCCCGGGATGGAAATACATTGATTTTTTCTTCAGACAGGGATGGAAGTATTGAGATGCCCAAAAATGAAAAAAACCAGGTGCGGGTTTCTTTTGATTTGTACTGGTCAAAAAAAACGAACGGGAATTGGAGTAAACCGGAACCGATACCAGGAGTTGTGAATACACAATATCATGAAAAATCACCCAGTTTAAGCGCGGACGGGAAGAGCCTCTACTACAACATGTGGCCCTTTAATGATATATCCCGTGTGATCCTTGTTAAGGCGGAATTTCAGGATGGGAAATTTATCAATCCGAAAAAACTACCCAAGCCATTTAACCAGGGATATAGAGATTTCGGACTTATTCCGGCGGAAGACCTGGGGGGATTCTTCTTTTCATCCAACAGGCCTGAAAACATTGGCACTGTTGACCTGTATTTTGTTACGTATGAAAATGGTGTGTTCGGTACCCCTGAAAATCTTGGTGAAATGGTAAACAGTAAAAAAGCCGATCTTTATATTGCCAGGGCTGATCAACGTTATTATATAACATCCAGTCGTGAAAAAAAGAATTTTGATATATATTCTTCTGTTGTATTTGTATCCGGAAAGAGTTTTGATACAAGGGCAATATATTTTGATTTTGATAAGGCGACAATCAAGAGTGAATCACACCACTACCTTGACGCACTGGCCAAATACCTGAAAGGCAGTCCAAAAATAAAACTGGAAATTATCGGACATACAGATCTACATGGGCCAGAAGAATACAATAAGAGTTTAAGCCTGAAGAGGGCCCTGAAGGTTAAAGAATATCTTGTACAACGTGATCTCGATCCGGAACGTTTTAAGGTATCAGGCGCCGGGGAAAGCCGACCGGTAAAAAAGGGAAAAGGATCAGGTATTGATGAACTCAACCGCAGAACCGAGTTTAAGATTTTTAAATAAATTATTTGAATAATTTCTTCATCGTTAATAAAAAAATTCATGATTCATAAAAAAATGTGATAAAATGATTGACATGAATTGCCGTAAGTTGGTATTAAGTTGGACACTTCAATGAAAAAAGTTTTACTAAATTCAGTTAATTAACTAGAATAATTTGAACAAGACGTGATACACGAAGTTCTTTGACATTTGGAAACATCACATAATATTCCCCTGTAGCTCAATCGGTAGAGCAACTGGCTGTTAACCAGTAGGTCGTTGGTTCGAGTCCAACCGGGGGAGCATATCATATAAGCGGCTGATAAGGCCGCTTTTTTATTTGGCAGAGCATGTTTTGCTGCCGCATCATGTCTCTGTATTATACAGACGATGTGTAATTGTTTGATTATAGCTCGTGAATTAATAAAAAATTCTTGCCTGTTTACCATATGGCTGTTATCTGATTAAAATACATTTAAAGGAAATTAAAATGAGCGAAGATTTACAAATTGTTGAACATATACGTGAACTTGCAAAAAAAAAGAATGCCATCATTCTAGCTCATAATTATCAGAATCCCGAAATTCAGGATATGGCTCATTACACCGGAGATTCGCTTGAGCTGGCAAGGATTGCTGCTAAAAATGATGCAGATATTATAGTGTTCTGTGGAGTACATTTCATGGCAGAATCTGCATATATTTTATCTCCACAAAAGAAAGTTCTATTACCCGATAAATCGGCAGGTTGTCCCATGGCTGACATGGCAGATGTTGATGCCCTTGTAGAGTTGAAAAAGGAATATCCAGATGCAGTTGTCGTTACCTATATAAACTCAACTGCCGCAATAAAGGCAGAATCAGACGTGTGCTGTACCTCGTCAAACGCTGTAAAAATTGTACAGAGAGTAGAAGGAGATACAATACTTTTCCTGCCTGATAAAAATCTTGCAGATTATGTTCAGCGTTTCACGGATAAAAAAATAATACCGTGGAAAGGCTTTTGTCCCACACATGAACAATATTCTGCTGAAGAACTGATAAAAATGAGGGAAAAGCACCCTGATGCAGTTGTGATGGTCCATCCTGAATGTAACCGGGAAGTGGTTAACCTGGCTGATGAAGTATTATCAACCGGTCAAATGGTTGCCTTTGTAAAGGAAACAGATCAGCGTAAGATAATAGTTGGGACAGAAAAAGGAATGATACACAAGTTACAGTCTGTTGCACCCGATAAAGAATATATACTTGCGTCAAAAGCTTTTGTATGTCCTAATATGAAAAAAATTACACTTGAAAAAGTACTGAAGTCTCTTGAAAATGAAGAACCTGAAATAAGAGTACAAGAGGAAATCAGGGTAAAAGCACTGGGAAGCCTGACAAGGATGCTCGAATTATCCTGAGGAACGTTGCAGGAGGCAGTTGTTGAATAATGTGGAATCCGGTTTCGACGAAGAACTTCAAAAAATCCGGGAGAAAACCTTTAATAGTGATTTAAAAGATCTGGTACATAAGGTTACAGGTCACACTCCAGATGATATCTCCGCTATTGATTCTCCAAAAAAGATGTTGAAGCGACTGCACGCATTGTATTACAGGGCAGTTAATGAAATGGATTTGCAGTCACCAATTGCGTTTCCTGATCATTCATTACTGCAATCAATTGATAATGATAGTAATCCTGTTGAGCAGCTGCGAAAGTCGTTAGAAAATATAAATTTCGGGAATTTTACCCTGTTGTCATATAATATTGCCAACCAGTGTTTTAAGCCGGTTACCCATATCCAGGGTTCATTTAGTATTGAAAATCTCTTAATTGACGTATCAGAAAAATTATACACGGATATACGTAGAAATGTATATGGTACGCTGCTGGACTTTGATGAAATAGTGGAAGACAGGTTTTTGAAAAAAAGGTTTCTACGGGAAGATGCGGAGCAGGGGCACAGCATTTATTTTGTTTCATCGGGTAATATTATTGAACCGTTTTTCAGGGAATCAAAACATTTGTACAATCACAAGATTTTTAATAACAGGTTTTTTTCCGTTCTGATGTTGATTCTCCCTCCTGATCATCCATACACAGCCGACCAACTCTACAACATACTATGCGATACGGTAACCTATGAACTGATAATCGCTGAAATCGCATACGAGAGAAATCAACCTGCAAGGATGTTCATGCTTGAACAGCCACTTGAAAACCTGTACCGCATTTATGAATATTTCTTTCTACTATCTAAATATCAGGATTCGGGGAGGATTTTTGTGATGCAGTCACTGGTAACCTTTACCGAAGAAATGGTTTACCTGTGGCATTATATAACATTTAAACTTCAATGCCTGCTTTCACCCGCTTCGATGATATTACGGCATGAAAAAGATGTCATATTACTATTCGCCGACAGCAGTGATATTGATACAGTAGATACTTTCTTGAAAAAAATCAGGGATATATTACCCGATATGATTTCATTCAAATCATATGAGAACAAAGAGTTTTCTCACAGTATGAGTCTTCTCAGAAAAATTGAAAAATTATAATCCCTTTTTATTGTTGCACACGCAAACATCTGCAAAGGTATGATATAGCGTTGACGTGTAATAACGATTCCGGACAGTTACGATATATATGAAAAGAAAAATCACAACAATCACCCGGAAGGGAATTGTGTATTTCATACCGTTCTTACTGATGGTGTGTTGTGTTCTTATTACTGAAATTCCATCTTATTCTGCCGGTACTGCGGGAACTTCGGGGGCTGATTTTCTGGAAATCGGTATAGGAAGTCGTCCCATTGGTATGGGGGAGGCATTTACTGCTGCCACTGACGACCTGAATTCGGTATATTATAACCCTGCAGGACTTGGCACTCTCAAGTATCCGATGCTGCAATTGATGCACCAGGAGTTAATACTTGACTCCCGGTTCGAAAATATTGCATTGTCCTACCCGCTTCTTGGCGGTAACCTGGGATATTCGAACTCTGTATTCTGGGTACCCCCATTTGATAAAATTGATATTGATGGGAATAAGACCGGCAGCGTGTATTTCTACAATATGAGTAATGTACTGGCCTATGGTTATTCACTTGGATTCATGGAGGTTGGTGGTTCATTTAAATATATATACCAGCGTATTGATACATTACAGCTTCATTCATTTGCTTTTGATGCAGGTGTTATGAAACGATTATACATGTTTTCTCCATTTGATACTCCTGTCCGAAACTTTTCTTTAGGTATGTCCATGCAAAACCTTGGAAGCAGGGCAAAGGATGATCCACTTCCAAGGCTTATCAGGCTTGGAGCGTCATACAAGCTTACCCACTGGCTGATGTTCAATGTTGATGCTATTGAAAATATGATTGACTCGTCTGATCTATACGATTTCACTTCCGGCTTTGATGAAAGCTTCAGGTTAAATACCGGTGTTGAATTTAATTATCTTGAAATTCTTTCTTTCAGGGGTGGTTATCGTTTTAATGACGCGGGTAGCTATAGCCTTGGCCTTGGATTTAATTATGTTATAAAGAATGTATCATTTGTGATTGACAGTTCGTATACCGATACAGGCATTTTCGGGCCTGTGTATTCGTTCTCCATCACATTCAAATTGATACCGAAAGTTATTACCATAGAAGATAAGATAAACGCAGAAAAACATTACCAGCGCGGTATCAGGTATTTTATCGGGGACGATATTGATGCCGCTATAGCTGAATTCAAGAAATCCAGGGATTATAATCCCTATCATAAAAATGTAGATAAGAAAATAAAAGACCTGGTTGAATTAAAGGAGTTGAAAGAGAGAAATGAGCAGATGGAACAGGAAATACAGGGCTTTAGATGAGATGAGAGAAGTTGATGTTATCGCGGATTTCTGTCCCGCTGCTGACGGTTCAGTACTTTTTTCCATGGGAAATACAAGGGTGATATGCGCAGCCACCGTATCCAGTGATGTACCGGCACATGCAGAAGGGAAGGGGAAGGGTTGGATCACTGCGGAGTATACCCTTCTTCCGTATTCCACCTCCCCACGTAAGCCAAGACCAGGTATACGGCCTGATGGGAGATCAGTTGAAATAAGAAGATTGATTGCAAGGTGTCTTCGTAATATAGTTGATCTCTCCAAAATGCAGGGAGTGGCTATTACCGTTGACTGTGATGTGCTGCAGGCTGACGGTGGTACCCGGACAGCCGCGATAACCGGAAGTTATATTGCACTTTCAAGGGCAATCCGCACAATTATGGATTCAGGTATTATAACTGAAAATCCCCTGGTGAACAGGGTGGGGGCCATATCAACAGGATTTATTGGTGAGGATCTGCTTCTAGATCTTGACTACCGTGAGGACTCAATGGCTGATATTGACATGAATATCATCATGGATGGCAGTAATAACCTTGTTGAGGTTCAGGGTACCGGTGAAAAACGTTCATATACCATGGATGAACTTAACCAGATGCTGAAGGTATCAAGTAAGGCTATTTCACGGCTGTTTGATATTCAGAAAGAATATGAGTAATCACATTTGCGTCATCTTCCGATAATTCTTGTAAGGTTAAATATATTTATCGGAATGTGCGTATAATGAAAAAAAATATACTTCAACAGATAATACTTTTTATAATAATAATTATCTCTACACCGGTTTATTCGCAGTATTATATTCGTAATACGACGGTAATAGATACACCAAGCGCCTACACCCTGGCACGCGGGACGTACCTTGTTTCATTTCTGGGGTATGATAATGGTGGAGTGGAGCTGAAAAGTTTAATAGGACTGCATGATAATCTATTTCTAGGTGTATCCGCTGATATGCAGAATGCTATCGGCAAAGACGAAATACAGCCAAATGTACCCGGTGTTATCGCAAAACTTAAATTCACTGACGGATGGGAAAGGTTTCCTATATCCCTGGCTGTTGGATATGATTCCTTCTATATCGGGCAGGAGGGAAAAACCTATAATAGTTCAAATGAATTGAACAGAATGATTTACGGACCATATGCCGTAATTACAAAGCCAATATATCTTTTTAATGACGAACAACATTTTCATATTGGAATAAGGGTTCCAACACAACCGGATTACGTTCCCGAGGATACATCATATTTCGTATCACTTGATATACCATTGGGTGAATATTTTATATTCAAGGCTGAATCAGAAAGAATATATTATAATTTTGGAAGAACCGGTGACTGGCTGTATAATATAGGAATGCGCTATTCGTATATGTATCAACTGGGAATAGAATTTGATGTGCTTCTGCAAAATGATGAAAGGGCAAACAGGATCATACGAATTGAATACATCAATGAATTTTAAACACTTAATTGTAACAATTCAAATAATGTCTTTTCTTATGTATACACCGGCAATACTTGCCGGTGAAATATTTTGTGATATAATTATAATTAATGATCAAGATGAAAGGGTATCATTGCGGGTACAGGTGGCAAATTTTCACAGGGAAAGGCAACGTGGTTTGATGTTTAGAAAATACCTGGGTGAAAACGATGGCATGCTATTTGTATTCGAACGTGAAAAACATCTTAACTTCTGGATGAAACATACATATATTCCACTTAGTATCGCATTTGTGGGAAAAGACGGAATTATCCAGGAGACGAAGGAAATGGAACCCCTTCAATTGCACCCTTCATACTCTTCAACAGAACCCGCCATGTATGCTATAGAAGTAAACAGGGGCTGGTTTAGAAAACATAATATATCTAGAGGCAGTAAAGTAATATTAAATGGATGCATCAGTAAATAGAATTCCATCATCAAAAGATGAAAGGGCATATTGCATATCACTTCGCAGTCACCATCAGCACGTTTCAGATGTTGAGTATTCACTTAACGAGTTGAAAATGCTAATAAAAACAGCCGGTGGTATAATCGCTGGTTCCAGGATAGTAAGACGAGACAGTCTTGATCCTGCCTACATAGTAGGGAAGGGATACCTGGAAAAGCTCAAAGAAATAATACAGGATAACGAAATAAAACTCCTTGTATTTGATCTGAATAACCTGAAACCTGCCCAGGTGCGAAACCTGGAGGAGGTTTTGAAATGCAGGGTGATTGGAAGAACCGAGGTAATACTTGACATTTTTGCCAGAAGGGCAAGAAGTTCTGAAGCAAAGATACAGGTTGAGCTTGCCCAGCTTAAATATATATTACCAAGACTGAAAGGCCTTGGGGGCGTGTTGTCACGTCTTGGTGGAGGTATCGGTACAAGGGGGCCTGGTGAAAAGATGCTTGAAACAGACCGTCGTCACATACAAAAAAGAATTTCCAAGTTGAACAATAAGCTTTCCGCGATAGCATCACACAGACAGCTGATACGTAAAAACAGGTCATCAGAAGTTCTCGGTGCTGTTGTGGGTTATACAAATGCTGGAAAATCTACATTGATAAATCGATTGGCAAAAGATGACCTTTTCGTTGAAAACAGGCTTTTTGCCACATTGGATGCCTTTACCAGGGAAGTATATATCGCACCAGGCAATAAAGTTTTACTTACAGACACGGTTGGATTTATCCGAAACCTGCCGGTTAACTTGATTGAATCCTTTAAGTCCACCCTTGAAGAGATTAAAAATGCTGATTTTCTCATTCATGTCATAGATATCAATTCACCGGATATTGACGAGACTATTGCAACGGTTGAAAAAGAACTGGTAAAACTTGAGTGTAATGGGAAGCCGGTAATAAACTTTTTTAACAAGGCAGACTTGCTGAAATCTGATGAATTACTCCATGGTATTTCTCAGAAATATAATGAATCAATTACCGGTTCCGTATATACTGGTCTTGGCATTGATGAGCTTATGGAGTCAATCTCTGAAATCCGTAATACCCTTTCCCATAACCAGAAGAGCAAAATGCTGATGTAATAATATACCCATGCCGATAATCTATAATAAGTAACTGGTTAAAATTAATCATCGGCAATGGTATGAAAAAATATATAATTGTAGTAATCATAATAGCATTTGGACTGGCACTGTCTTTTAAGAATTTAAATATTTCATCTGTTACCGGTGAAACACGTACTAAGAAGAATATTACCCTGGCGGATATTGAAAACCTGGAAAACAGTATTATTATTGAAGGGTTAGATATGACCTCCAGTGAAAAACCGTCTGATGATTTATCCGGTGAAATACTATTTGATAATTCATTTGATGACACCGGCTTACAGAATGTTAAAGATGATCTTCTGAAAACAAATGAAAAAAAACCTCACGTGAAAACTTACACTTCTCACAAAAATAATGTTAAGAAAACAAGTCATGAAAAACCAGGTGTAAAGAAAGATGTAAAGAAAGTTGCAAAGGAAAAGGATTCTCAAGTCATTACCATAGAATCATTAAGGAAAAAAGATAAGAAATGGCACCTTTCAGAGCACGTAATAAAAAAGGGAGAAAATATCTGGAAGATTGCTAAACAGTATGATACTAATCATCGGTACATCATAATGATAAATAATATTGATGAACCAAAAAAGCTTTTACCGGGGAAAGTAATCCAGGTACCAAACAGGCAGGGTATAGAATACAACATAAAGCAGGGTGATACAGTATACCGTATAGCATCACGGTTTAACATTGAGAAAGAAAAGATATTGTCACATAACAACATTAAAAATGGTATTATATACTATGGAAATGAGCTGTTTATTCCCGATGTGAAACAGCCCGTTGCCAAACATGAAAATGATAATATCGCAGTAAAGCAAAATCAGAATAAAGAAACAGTCAATAACAGGGTAATGGCATTCGCCTGGCCTGTTAAAGGTCGAATTACATCATCTTTCGGGAAGCGTACGGATCCCTTCACTAAAAAAAAGAAATTTCATTGTGGTATCGATATCAGCTGCAATGAAGGTACACCCATAAAAGCATCCTATGATGGAAAGATTATATATAGTGACTGGAAAGACGGATATGGCAAGGTTGTCATAATAAAGCACGACAAGGGGTATATCACCGTTTACGCCCACAACAGGGAAAATATAGTAAATGTTGGTGATAAAGTAAACAAGGGAACTGTTATCGCCTATTCTGGAATGACCGGAGCGGTAACCGGAGCCCATCTGCATTATGAAATTCGAAAATACCTCGCGCCGTTAAATCCGATGAAGTTATTAAAATGATTCCTGGATAGTGAAATATGTATGTATATAATCAAATACAACGACTAATACCTGTTATAGGGATATTTCTTTTAATGGTGCATGCAGTGAGTACTGATGCTGCCACTATGCGTAGTGCCGAGGGTAATAAAAGGGTAAAGGTCTTTTACACTAAAAATGATAACATCGGTTGGGATGCGTTGATAAAGGGGCGGATATTAAGTATCGGGGCTCGAGAGGATGCTCATCAACAGGAGCTCTCACATGTGGCACACGACAAGACAAAAGTAACAGTACGTCTATATAACGATGAGGGTATTGTAAAAGGCAGTAATTTATATGTTGTGGATAATAAAAACCTGATCGTATCCAGGATGACAGTACAGAGTGTATACCAGAGTAAATCATTTGGAAGTCTATGTACCGGATATGGTTTTTTTCGTCTTGCAACAGAAGGTAATCGCGTAGTTCAAAAGATTGAGGATGAAAACGCCCGATACGCGTATATTCATAATGCACGGGGAGATTATTATTACAGGACAGGTGAACCGGGGAAAGCCATTCGTGAGTATAAGACCGCTATCGAGCTGGATCACGATAATCCTGAAGCACACTTATCCCTTGCAAAGGTATACATGGAAGATAACCTTTTGCAATACGCGGCTAATGAATTTGCTAAAGCATATGAAAATATCAAGTTCCTGGTAGACAATCATGAAAAGTATATCCTGCTGTCATCATTTGCCAGGCTGAGATATACACAGGTTTATAATTATGAACTACCTTCAGATTTAAGAAAGAAATATATTGAAGAAGGAATCACATATTCATCAATGGCACTGGACTATAAACCTGAGTCGGTTGATGTTCTGTACATGCTATCCGTTTTTCATTATAAGAATCCTGATCCATCTGATGTAAAAGCAAAAGAATACCTGATGAAAGTTGTAGAGCTTGATTCAAAACATGCAGAAGCGTATACCGCGCTTGCTGAATTGTACTACAGGCATAAGAATAACGAGAAAGCCGGTATGTACGCGGAAAAAGCACTCAAAATAGATCCCTCCAGTGAGAGAGCCAGGTTTATATATAAAATATCTCAGTAGTTACGTATTGGCGAATGCATATTTAACGTCGCATCAATACCTCATGCAACTTCCGATAACATATATTATGTCACATTGGAATGTGTTTGTGTTCACCGCGTTACCCTGTGTGTGATTATATGTAATTATATTAATGTATTTCCAGTGGGAACGTAATGATAAATTTCGCACCATTATCGTTGCCGTAGTTTAATTCACCTTTAAGTTTATCAATTAGAATTGTTACAAGCTGAAAACCAAGACCTTCCTGGTTGTGAATGTCAAAATTATCATTGAATCCTGCGCCATTATCTTTAACCTTCAGTTCAATAAGATTAGCGTCTTTCCAGTATAGTGTTAAAAAAATATGTAGAGTGTCATCTTCATTAGATGCATGCTTTATGGAGTTAATGATAAGTTCATTTATAATTAATCCAATTGTAATGGCTGTATCAATGTCAATGTTGATCTCATCAACTTCAATTGTTTTATTTACCCTGGAAGTGCTTTTGAGATTTTTTAATATCTCGTCAACGAGAGTTTTAATATATTCAGATATATCAATTGTTGTTAGATCTGAGGATAAGTATAATTTTTCATGAACCAGTGATATCGATCGAATCCTTTGCTGACAATTCATCAGCATAGACTGTAGTTGCGAGTCGGGAACACTTTTCATGTGAAGGTTGAGTAGACTGTTCACAATTTGAAGATTGTTCTTAACCCGATGATGAATTTCTTTCAGGAGCATGTCCTTCTCGTTCAGCAGTGTTTGCAAACTATGTTCTTTTTCTATAATTTTTGTAATATTCATTACCGCAATCCTGATAAGCCTCCCACCCTCTTTATGTATGTCGATATCAGACGCGGGCATGCTTTGTATCTGGGCGAAAAAAGGATCAGCATTGAGCGGACGGATTTTAATAATATTGTTTTCATTTAAATTATGATTGTAAATACCTTGAACATGAAAATAGAACTGGTCCTGGTATTCCGGATCGATATACCTTGTAAACCTGGTATCAATAGCCCTGGACCGCTCAATGCCAACTTGATCAGAACCGGTTAAATTTACATCCACAATATTAGTGTTATGATCTATTGTAAAGTAACCTACAGGTGCGTAATCATAAAGGTTGGTATATTTGTCACGGGAAGTAATAAGTTCATCCTGTGTATCACGTAATTCCTGGTTCTGCATTTCAAGTTCGATCTGGTGAACTTTTAATTCATGGAATAACTCTTTTGCGTCTGAGATGTTTTCAATACTATTCCATGTATCATCTTTATTGAGTATTATTTCAGCCTTTTCTCTTAATTTATCAGAATAATCACTCATCAAGAATATTCCTCGTGATATTGTTTATTACTGTTTTTTAATATTTCAATGGCAAATACCGCACCTGCAACATTGTTGTTATCATCAAAAATGGGGGCGCCGTTTATTCTCAGAATTTTCCTGATTTTTTTCAATGGGTCAACAATGGCATGCACAAAATCGTTAACGGGTTTTCCGGTTTGCATAATGATTGAGAAAGGAAGTTTGCTTTCATCAATAGGTTCTCCATTCTCGTCGGTTATCTCCCATGCAGGATCACTGTAGGTTTTACTGGAAGTGTCATCTTCAGATATACCAAGAATGTCTTTAGCCCTGGCGTTTGCGAATGTAACATTACCTGATTTATCAACCATTGTTTTTCCAATTGGGCTGTTCTCGAGAATACTCATTAAAAGTGCCTTCTCGCGTGAAAGTTCATGTTCAATTCTAATTCTTTCCGTTATATCGTAGAATGTTATAACCACACCTTCAACTGCATTCTCCACTGTTCTGTAGGGCATTATACGAAGAAGATACCAATTGCCATCTTTATCCTTAACCTCTGTATTAAATGTTTTAAGTGTTTTAAGTACTTCTTCGATTTTTGAAAACATTTCATCAAATTCGATATTAAAAGAAATGTGATATATGGGTCTTCCAATATCATACTCCATTACATTGATAATCCTTGTAATAGATTCAGTATATTTACGAATTTTCAGTTCATTGTCCAGGAATATTGTTCCAAGATCGGTATTATTCAAAAGGTTGAAAACATCGTTATTCAGTTGTATTAATTCTTCAATTTTTTTCTGATGTTCGTTATTGACTGTATATAGTTCTTCGTTTACTGATTGTAATTCTTCATTGGTGCTCTGGAGTTCTTCATTTGACGCGATCAATTCTTCATTTGTAGCCTGAAGTTCTTCGTTTGACGCTTCAAGTTCTTCAATGGTAGATTTTAAATTTTCACGGGTAAAGGTGAGTTCTTCCTCAAGGTCTTTTATACGCTGGTCAGAATAATTAGAACTATGAATCATTTCGATTTCATGCTCATCAGTTTCATGATGAACCATGCCTTCCTCAAAAAAAACTGCTGCATATTTTGCGTCAACGTCGGCCTGTGTAATTGGTTTTACAACAATGTTTATTAAATCCTTACCATTTTCGTTCTCAATTTCAAATCCCTTGTACACAACATCTGAATTGCTTTTAATCGACTTGTGAATTGCTACTCCAAGTGATACAGAAAGATCTCCCGGTACCATGCTTAATACATCGTATGTAATCTTTCCTTCGGGTATGTTTATGTACCTGGAGGCATTTTTAATTACGTGAACCAGTTCATTGTTTTGATTCACTATTATACCAGGGGGGATATAGTTGTTGATAACCGACATATATGCTTCGTAAAAGAATACATTATTTTTTTGTTTTTGATCAGTACTGTTTAGTTGCAATCCTGGTTCTTTTACCCTGCTCCTGCTGGTTTTTCCAAGTCTTGGCATTATATTGCTGATCAGTGGAGTTTTTTCTCCACCCTTATACCTGTATATTTTCCATTTTGTACTGACGATAGAGAATTCCGGGAAATGATCTCCCACACTTTCACTGCTTCCAAGAAGAAGAAAACCGTTTTCCACTAATGAAAATTCAAAAGTAGTCAATATCTTCTGTTGAACCTCGTTTCCAAGATATATTAGAAGGTTTCTACATGAAATCATATCCATTCGTGAAAAAGGCGGATCCTCGGTAATATTCTGATAGGCAAATATAGTCATTTTGCGAATGTTCTCCGCTATCTGGAAGCCTTCTTCTGTTCTGATAAAATACCTGGCAAGACGTTCAGGGGAAACATCAGCGGTAATGCTTTCAGGGTATACACCGGCGCCGGCATATTCAAGGGATTCCTTGTCAATATCCGTTGCGAATACCTTTACATCATAGTATTCACCCCTCTCTTCCATTAACTCCTGGAAAAGGATTGCGATAGAATAGGCCTCTTCACCTGTGCAGCAACCCGTACACCATACACGAATTTCTTCATTTCTTTCTTTAGTTTCAAGAATATCAGGAAATACCCGTTCTTTGAGTATTGCAAAAGCTTCAGTATCACGAAAAAATCTTGTAACACGGATAAGAAGTTCCCTGTAAAGGGTCATTATTTCCTTTTGTGAACTTGAAAGGTAATTAATGTAATTATCGACTGTTTCAATCTGGTTAATATTGATACGTCTCTCGAGTCGGCGAATGATTGTATTTGGCTTGTAAGTATTGAAGTCAACACCAGTCCCATCTTTCAAAATATGCAATATTTTAGATAGCGTGTCGTCTTTTTCCAGGATGCTGAATGAATTCCCGCTGCTTTTAAGATGAAATTCATTTTTAATAAACTGTATTAATTCATCAGGCATTCGGTTGCTGTGTAAAATATAATCAGCAAGTCCGGTTCGGATAACACTTCTGGGCATGCCATCAAATTGTGCGTTCTCCATATCCTGAACCATTATCATTCCACCTGCACCCTTAATAGCCCGGGATCCCAGGGTGCCATCGCTGCCGGTTCCGGAAAGTACAATACCGATGGCACGTTCACCCTGGTCTTCGGCAAGGGACCGAAAGAATATATCTATGGGGAGGTTCAGGCCCTGTCCCTGTTGTTGCTCTTTGAGAAAAAGCCTGTTGTTATATATGGTAATATTTTGTTTTGGAGGAATAAGGTATACATGATCAGGTTCTATTTCTATGCCGTCTTCAGCGCGGGTAACAGCCATATCGGTGTGCTTGGAAAGCAGTTCAGCCATGAGGCTTTTATAGTCGGGGGAAAGATGCTGAACAACTACAAATGCGAGACCAGTATTACCGGGCACGTTCTTGAAGAAGTTTTCAAGGGCTTCCAGTCCACCTGCTGATGCTCCTAATCCAACAACGGCAAGTGGCTTTTTTTTATCATTTCCCGTCATAATTTATTTTACAACTCTACTTTAAAGATTTATTGTTTCATTTAAGATACTATAATGTTATTGATATAGGAAATATAAATTTCATATTATATAAAAATCATTCATAATATATATAATTATTTAATTTAACATGTTTTTATAATAAATAAAGGTAACAATTTATTATAAATCTGATGTTATATGCATATAATGATCAAAGAACTGAGGGAGTAACTGTATGATCAACTTTACTACATTTAGTGGAACATGTAAAGTATTTTATGTAATACTTATTCTACTTTTTTTATCACCTTCTTTTTTATATGCTGATCAACCTGGTGAAAAGAGTTTTGAAACTGAGAAAATGGAATCAATAACAAATGGTGATACAACTGAAACCGTGAATAACAACATTATGGTTAATGAAGAATTGCCGGCCGAAACTGAAAACCTGTTTGAAACGGTAAAACAGGGTGGTCCGCTGATGATATTCATTGTGATGCTTGGACTGGTTTCGCTAACAATAACCATTGAGCGTATTATCCATTATACAAGGAAAGGTGTTTGGAAGAATGACGAGCTTGAAAAAATACTGAATGATTCAGCCGATGCTTCTTCTGCAAGCTACCGCGAAGATTTGGAAGACGAGCTTAGAAGTGTGTTCTTCGTATATCAGAATGACCTGGAAAAAGGGCTTCCTCTCCTCTCAGGGATCGGTAATCTTTCACCAATTGTGGGTTTTCTTGGCACAGTTATCGGCATGATCAGTGCCTTCGCTGCAATAGCTGCAGCTACTACCGTGAATGCCAAAGTTGTGGCAGTAGGCATACAGATTGCACTGGTAACCACCGCGGGAGGACTGGTGGTTGCTGCCCCATCACTTTTCTTTTTTTATGTATTTACCCATGTTATACAAAACAGGTACACCATGGCAGAGAATATAATATCAGAGCGGTCATCTTCGCTGCCAAGGCTTTCAACCACTATTGAAAAAGAAGATATTGAATAGATGAATAAAGAATTAATTATAAAGATATTGAAAAGACGTGAGCAGAAGAAACTGCTATATGAACACAAGCCTTTCGAGTCTTCTTCAGTGGGAGACATCGCCTTTCTTTTATTGATATATTTCATAGTCACTTCATCATTCATACTTCGGCAGGGTATATTCTTTTCACTACCCTCCCCTGATGCCGGGGCGATTAAGGTTGACCAGTCAAGGATTGCAGAAATAATCCCTTCAAACAATGGATATATCTATAGTGGTGAGACGGTAACACGAAACCAGGTAAAAGAGGTTCTTGCTGAGCGAAAAAATAAAAACGGCAACCTGGTTATGGTTATAAGAATGAGGCCAGGTGTTAAATATGAAATGCTTGTGGACGCATTGAGTATCGCCAGGGAAACAGGTATCACAGATGTTTCTCTTAAAAATCAGCAAAAGGGTACGTGATAATGCGTAACAATTCAATATTGAGGAAATTGAAGCCTGTTGCGATTGGATCAGCCATGGCGGATATGGCGTTATTACTCCTGGTGTTCTTTATGGCATCAACAACAACAGAACCTCCTAAGGGTGTTGAAGTGAATTTACCTGTTGCGGTTACACAGGGAGCAGAACAGGACAGTATATATATTACAATAGCGGCAGATGGTAACATTTATTTTGAAGGCAGTGAAGTAAGTCCTGATGCACTTAACGATTATCTGGCAATGCGAAAATCTGAAAAAGACCGGGTGGTTGCACTTACTGCTGACAGAAACCTTGATTACAACGTGGTAAGAGAAGTGTTGGAAATATTGCAGCAACAGAACTTTTTGAACGTGGTTTTCATGTCAGAACAGGTAAAAGAACGGAATTGAAATCGAATGGTAGAACTATCACACATGAAAGATATAATTAAAAACTGGGAGATGGAACATCCTTATCTTTTTTCATTTATACTTTCGTCAATGTTTACAATTTTCGTGCTGTTTTATACCCCTTCCATCACTTTCGATGAAGAAAGCATCGAGCAATCTGACAGGATACATTTTATCAATATCGAAGAAGTATATGTGCCGCAACGGGTCACAAAAAAAGAAATAACCGAAAACAGTGATCAGTCGGCTGATTATTCTAACGTTGAAAGGGCTGTTGGCACCGCTGATGAGAACACTGCTGTGGACCTGGCATTTATGCCGAATATTGCCCCGCCCCATCCGGTGGGTAAATTAAAAAAACGATACCCGGAAGAGGCACGGCAAATGGATGTAGAGGCAACGGTAAATGTACAGCTTCTCATATCAGAAAACGGCAGGGTGAAGAAAGTAAACGTTCTGGGCATACGTCTCAGTAAGTCGCTGCCAGCTGAGAAACAGCAGGAATTGATCAAAAAGTTTGCCAGGGAAACCGTGTTGATACTTAACGGGGCTGCCTTTACACCACCAATAATAAATGGAAAGAAAGTATCAGTAAAATACGAGATGCCATTGCGTTTCAGGCTTGAAGACTGAGATAAACCGGGAGACAGTATCTGTTGAATACGACAAAATTATTATTTCTGCTGGTATGGATATGCAGTGCTTGTACGGCTGTATCTTTATTCGCACAGGAAAACCTGTTAAAAGGTACGGTATATAACAGTGAAACCATGCAGCCTGTAGAATTTGCTACCGTTGCGGTGGTAGAGGCCCGGGTAAAAACATACACCGATGATAAAGGCGCATTCAGTCTCAGCGTAGCCGAACCGGGTATATACACCCTGGTTATTCGATCGGAGGGATTGAAAAACCTGCAGACGAAGATAAAGATATCAGGGGTTACTACAAGGGATTTCAGGCTTAAAAGCTTTAGTCTTCGCGGGGCTGGCGTCACCATAACAGCTGAACGGGATATACAAAAAGTATCCCGTTATACTATGACCGTAAAGGACCTTAAAGAGGTTCCCGCTTCATTCGGAGATGCCATAAACGCCCTCACCTCCCTGCCCGGTGTGAACAGGGCATTCAGCGGATTTTTTGGGCCTCTTGTGATAAGGGGAAGCGATTATTTCAATAACAAGTACTACATAGATGATATACCCATATTTGACCCCCTGCATTATGGCGGGCTGCATTCTGTCATCAATAATAATCTAATGAGTGAGATTGACCTGTATGCCTCGGCTTTCCCGGTAAAGTATGGTGCAGCCAATTCAGCGGTAATAAGCATAAACACGGTTGATGATATACAGGAATTTGGGGGTTATACCGACATCGGTGCAATATCGGCAACAGCGCTGATACATGCTCCTATTCTAAAAGATGAACGATTGTACATGGCAGGACCGGAGTCAACTTTATCCAAAGAGCAAAAAGATAACATCAAGGGCTACACCATTGTTTCAGGACGCATTGGCTACCTTTCACTGCTTGTTCCCATATTTTACGAACTCATTACCGGAGACTCCCTCAACTTCGTACCCGAATACTGGGATTACCAGGCAAAAGCGAAATATTACCTGGGAAGCAATCATTCAGTTACATTGTTATTGATGGGTACAAGTGATTACTTGAAATTTCTCGAAGAAGACGAGATTGACCCTGACGAGGGGGACGACCCCCTTTTGCAGGACCTTGAGGCTAAAATTGACCTGCAGTCTCACAGCCAGGGATTATACTATACCTATTCACCAGGTGAAAAGATCAACAACAGGGTTATTCTTTATAATTCAATCAAAAAATCATACCAGTATTTCAACCTTCCCGATGATTCGGCCGCATCGTGGGCCAAAAATTATAATACAACTACACGGCCGCAAATCGTAGGGGTTAAAGAACAATTCAGATTCGATATTTTTGAAAAAATGCTCAGGTGGAACCTTGGCGGTGAGTATACACTATATCATTTTACCGCACGGGGAGATACCATAGTATATGCTGGTGGAGCGGGACCATTCGATCCGGCAGATGAAAATCTTTTTGTAAAGTATCCACTGGATGAAAATATTAACAACCATACGCTGGGATGGTATACCGACAGTAAAATAACAATTGGCGGCTTTACTTTTGTTCCCGGAATACGGTCGGATTACCTGTATCGTACCGGCGAGACCACGTGGGACCCACGGTTTAGAATGAGTTACGAATTCCCTACCGATACAACAATCTCGGTTGCCGGCGGGAAATACAGCTATTTCTTCCAAACTAATCCTTTCATCTTCGACAGTTCTCCACAATTTTCCAGTGCGGGTGATTATCTGAAGTCCGAAAAGGCCATTCATCGTGTTGCGGGAATTGAACAGAACATTGATCTTTTCAGTATTAAAATAGAAGGATTTTATAA
>CAZVRB010000002.1:56897-65045 GCA_964629365.1 uncultured Leptospiraceae bacterium | reverse complement strand
TGCAAGTTCCAGTATTACACATCATTCCCGTATACTCCAATAGTTGATTCAGATGAGAGTCCGTCAGGGTCTGGCCGCTATGTACCACTTTACGGGAGGCCAAATTCAAGTCATTTTGATCCCGAGCACAGGCTTGATGTGCGCTACAGCTATAAGATCAATCACAGCTGGGGTTACGTGTCATGGTACGTTGAAGTGATAAACATTTATAATTACAGGCCAATGAATAATATTGACTGGGATTACAGGTATGAGAAAGGAGACGATAATCCTGAAGTTACACGTGATGAAGATGCGTTGAGTATAATACCTAACTTCGGGGTTGAGGTTAAATTTTGATATTTAACTTAAAGGATCACCACAGAGGCCCACAGAACGCAGAGTTTGTGGAGAGGTATAATGAAGGAGGATTGTATGAATAGAAAATTCATTGTTACAATCATGATTTTATTTATTATAATGATATGTTGTAATGGATGTGTTACTACGCCGGTGTGTATTACGTCTTCCAATACACCTGTGAATGGTAAAACTATAGAGGAAAATATGGGTACAACTCGTGGTAGTGATTCTGCCGTATCCATTCTTGGGTTGTGGATGATGGGAAGGCCTGATACCGGGGTTGCCATTGACGAAGCTATTGAAAGCAAGAAGGCCGATGCCCTGGTCAACGTGCAGTGTTACCAGGAAACATCATATTTTATTCTATTCTCATTGACCACGGTAGTCGTTGAGGGAGAAGCGGTGAAGTTTGCTTCAAAAGAGGACGGTAATGCTAAAAAGCGCACCCGTTAAAACACCCAGACCATTCTTTACATCAATCATCATTGCATGTATACTATCAGTATACTGCTTAATGATGACGGGTTGCCTTCATGTACAGACCAACGCAAGGGGTCTACAGCCTGTAGTAAGGCCCATGCAGAATGAGATGTATGAAGAGCTGGGGCCTGCTACGGGTATGAACAGCGGATTCAGGTTGTTGTGGTTCATCCCGGTTACCCCCTGTGCATGTGCCGATAAAGCTGTTAATGATGCAATTTACAGCAAGGGGGGTGACAACCTCATAGAAGTAAAGTACTGGCATGAGCGGCAGTACTGGCTGGTGGGTACCGTGGATATTATACATGTTGAAGGCATCGTCATACGATATAAATCAGAAGCTATGGAATAATGATGCGAAGAATTCTTATACTTTCAGTACTCATCCTTGTGGTTTTTGCCTCCGGGTATTCGATGAAGGGACAAAAATCAAAAAATATCCGTTGGGGATATATTGCCCATTATTCACTTTTACCAGGTGCAAAAACTGATGATATACTGAAGCGCGCAGAGAACTATACACACCTGGGTATTACCGGGTTTCCCGCCGATAAAAATGGGGACATATATACACCCATACCACCAGGCACGCTGAACATGATTATTTCCAGGCTGCAGAAGATGGATAAGGTCTTAATACCGGTAATAGGTTTGAAGTCACTTAATGATGGAAAACAAATACTCAATTCAGAGACAACACAGAAAGATATTATTCGTTCCATAAAAAGAATTCAGAAACAGATGCACACAAGTCATGTGCAGTTCGATTTCGAATACCTTCCCCCGACAATGGTTGATGAATACGGGGCATTTTTAAAGAAGGTAAGATCCGTGCTTCATGAAAGCAGCATTTCAGCAGCAATCTTTCCACAGGTAGAATTTCCCGATAAATGGGCAGGTTTTCATGATCTTTCTGTAATTGGACCATACCTCGATTATATCGTTCTCATGTGTTATGATCTGCATCGCAAAGGAACTGGAGCAGGCCCCGTGGTTACAGAAGAATGGGCCAGAAAGAATATTAAAAATGCGTTAACGAACATGGATAATGATGACATTCTGCTGGGAATCCCTTCATACGGATACAGATGGTGCGGTAAAGGACAGAAGAAAAAAGTAACGGCGATTTCAGCCGTGTACGCCTCAAGGCTGGGCCGGCAGTATGGTTTCGTGCGCCACCCTTCAGGAAATCTTCATGTTGCATGGGATAGCTGTAAAGTATACGCGTCTGATACACACATGATAGAAATCCTGAAGAGCCTGGCTGATACCTACAAGCTTGCCGGCACTGCCCTGTGGAGAGTGGGATTCGAAGAATAATGTTTACTTGAAAAGTTCCTTTTCCATATCCTTGATCTCATTTACACAGTTGCTGAGAAATTCCTTCCATTCAGGCTCAAACCCTTCACCAAATGATGTATTGAGCCAGTCGCCAATGATCTCTTCAGCATGTTTACCAGGGGTCAGCCATTCGGCAAGCACAAGCACATTGGAATTATTAACTGCCACGGCCTTCTTCGCTTCGAATGAATTGCTGCAGTGAACCGCGTACACGCCGGGAAACTTGTTGGCAACGATAACGCTTCCTGCACCGGTGCCGCAGATGATAATACCCTTCTCGTATTTTCCCTCAGAGACAGCCCTGGCCACACTGGCAGCTGATACGTGATAGGGAACGAATTCACCGTCTTCCTGCATGCCAAGGTCATCTACCTGGTGACCATTGGCCTCGAGGAAGGCGATCACGTCCTTCTTCAATGTTAGTCCGGCTTTTGTTGTTCCTATTGCAAATTTCATTTATGTATCCTCCAGTAGCCCCCTTAATTACTTAAGGGAGAGTAGATTATCGTATTGATTTACAGGCGTCAATTATGTGGGACACACCGAACCCATGCTTGTTAAACAGGTAGTCTTCGGTAGCAACTTCACCAAATTTATCAGGTATACCAAGCCGTTTCACCTTTACAGGATATTCTTCACTCAACACCTCACATACTGCTCCGCCAAGTCCTCCGATTATGTTCTGATTCTCCACGGTAACAACCCCGCCGGTTTTCTTAGCAGAGTTGACAAGGGTCCGGGCATCAAAGGGTTTTACCGATGGATAATGCAGCAGGTCGATGGATATTCCTTCTTTGTGAAGCTCTTCTGAGGCTTCAAGTGCGAACTGTGTCATGTAACCGGTTGAAACAATTGTAACATCCTTCCCTTCACGTAATTGCATGGCCTTCTCTGGATTAAAGTCGTATTCAGCGTCAAATATCTGTGCCACCTTCGGCCTTACAAGCTGCATGTATGTGGGCTGTGTACTCTTTGCCATGTACTTCATCATACTGCGCAGTTCGTATGGGTCGCACGGTGAATACACGTGCATGTTGGGCATGGCACGCATGATGGCAAGGTCCTGAAAGTCCATATGGGTGCCGCCGTTGGGGCCCTGTGTAATACCGGGAGCGGTGCCCACGATCTTCACATTATTGTTGGCATAGGCCACGCTGATGGTTATCTGGTCGTATACCCTTCTTGAAGCGAAACAGGAAAAAGTTGCCGCGAATGGTATGTTACCCTCGTTCGCAAGACCCGCTGCCACCCCGATCATGTTGGATTCAGAGACGCCGCAGTTTACAAAGTTGTCAGGACACTCGTCTATAACACATGGATTTGTACCTGATGCCTTGCTCAGGTCTGCTTCGAGGCAGTATATCCTGTTGTCCTGGTTAATTAACTCATTGATGGTCTGGCCGTATACGGCCCGCATTTCCATTTCATGCCAGTTCATAGTTATATCTCCATTTAGTAAGGTAATTCTATAGTGTAGCCAAGTCCGGCCATAAACTTATCGTAGGCTTCCTGGTCGGGGCACTTCACGTTGTGGCTCGATACCATGTTTTCAACGGCGCTGTTCCCCTTCCCTTTAATTGTATTCGCGATTATCATTGATGGCTTTCCCTTTACATTCTTAGCTTTTTCAAGGGTATTGTACACGTCTTCCCAGTCATGACCGTCCATCTCGAATACTTCCCAGCCGAATGCTTTCCATTTGTCCGCGAACGGCTCAAGTGACAGCACTTCGTCGGTGGTGCCGTCGATCTGCATCTTGTTGTAATCAGTAATAGCTACAAGGTTGTCCAGTTTGTACTGGGCAGCAAACAATCCCGCTTCCCAGACCTGGCCTTCATTGCTTTCCCCGTCACCAACGATGCAGTAGGTGGTATAGTCATTACCGCTTTTCTTTCCAGCCAGTGCTATCCCGCAGGCACATGAGAGGCCCTGTCCCAGGGACCCGGCGGTCTGATCGATACCGGGGGTCTGTATCTGGTCTACGTGGCTTGGCAGACGGGTTCCGTCCTGGTTCATGGTCTTTAACCAGTCCATGGGAAAAAATCCCCTGTATGCCAGGGCGGCATATACTACCGGACCGGCATGTCCTTTCGAAAGTACAAGCCTGTCACGTTTTTCCCACCTGGGCTCTTCAGGTTTCACATTCATGAGCCGGTAATACAGCGTGATGATGATTTCAACGAGGCTGAGCGCCCCGCCGATATGTCCAGATCCGGCACGGCAGATCATATCAGTCATTACGTACCTGAATTCTTTTGCCAGCTGATCGTATTCATCCCTGTTAAATTCTCCGTGTGGTTCTATGTTCATTAAAATATCCTCCCGGAATTATTAGAAGTTCATAATATTTATAAGCGATCCCATGAAATACACTGAAATGGTCACGCATATTGACGATGCAACGGTCATCCAGACGCCGGCTTTAGCCATATCTCCGATGGAGAAATAACCTGACGAATATGGAATTACATTGGTGGGTGTCGAGGTTACCAGTATGAAGGCCAGCGACGAGGTTATACCTGCCGGTATGGCCAGTAATGCGGGGCTTAAGCCCAGGGTATTGGCCAGGGCTATCAGCAGCGGCACCACTATGATACCGGTAACCGTGTTGCTTGAAAACATAACTTTCATGATTGATATGCCAAATACTATTACAAATATTATCAGCGCCGGGTGAAGGTTCTCTATCCAGCTGAATGTCATCCATGCCATCCATTCAGCGGCACCCGTTTTGTAAATTGCCATACCAATGGCCAAACCTGAAACAATGAGCACGATTCCACCCCAGCTGATCTTCTTCTCTGCGGTTTCCCAGGTGATTACGTTTATGCCTGGAAAGAAAAACAGAACAGCGCATGTGATAGCAACAAAGGATATGGAAAGGTAATCGATAACTCCACCTGTCCATTTAGATATGAATGGTGCGAATATCCACAGGAAAACGGTTATCATGAATATACCAAGGGTAAGTGCTTCTTTTTTATTAATGGGGCCAAGTTCCTGCTTACGTTGTGTGGCGTCTTCTTTCGAAATAGAAAGATTTATCTTCTCAAGGGGGAATACCTTTAATAGTATTACCCACGCCGCAGGTATCATGAGAATGGCTGCGGGAAATCCCAGTATCATCCATTGGAGAAATGTGAAATTGATTCCCGCGAGATCACGAAGAAAACCTATAGTAAGTGGGTTTGGTCCACATCCTGCAGGGGTTGTCACCCCGCCGATGAGTGGGCCCCACGCGCATGCGATCATCAGTGCCCGTCCGAAATTGCTTTTCAATGGTTCAGCTTTGGCGTCTTTAAGTATGGTCATGCCAATTGGAAAGAGCATTGCCGCAACCGCCATGTCTGTTATCCAGCCTGAAAGAAGGGCTCCCACGATAATAAATGCCAGGATGATGAGGGATGGACTGTGACCAAGATGATACAGAATAACGGTTGTGATGCGTTTCAGCAGGTTTGTTTCACTGATGGCCGCGGAAAATATTAGTACACCAATGAAAAATAATATTATGGGGTTACCGAACCCGTCCTGCACAAGCTGTTTGAAAGGCGCCGCACCGGTAATTACCATGAGGGACATGGCAAGGAGGCCGGTTACCGCGAATGGAATTGCTTCGGTGATCCATAATATTACCGCGAGGGCAAGCACTGCCATGGTGGCCTTCCCCGCGGGGGATAGTGCCAGCATCTTGCTGCCGGTATTGACTGCATCCGGTTCGGGGAGTATCAAAATGATACCGAATATAATAAACGCAGTCAGTGCATAGATTAGATTTTTCATAATATAACCACCTGGCATACTTATAATATTATATAAAATCGATAACGATATATATGTCAAGCAAAATTTGCGATTTTATTCCATTATGGTAAACCGCCACTGCTTTCCGATGCGGTATCGCAGAACATCACCTTCATTTACCATCTCAAATAGATGTGTACATGTTTCTGACAGCGAGAGATAGAGGTCAAGCATAAGGTTTAATCCCCTGAGCTTGGGAAATACCTTCCTGGCCAGGTCGTAGGCTGTATAGTCCCTTCTCAGCAGCACTGATTCTATTCTCCTTTTTCTCAACTGGTATACTTTATGGTATGTCTTGATGAGCCTGTTAAGATCAGTTATCTCTTTTCCATGTCCCGAATACACTGCCCGCGGATTTAGTTTTCTTATTTTCTCAAGTGAACGATGATAATCGGCCTGGCTGTTCTCAATGGGGAAACTGCTGCCGGGTTCGAAACCCGCAAGAATAATCGGTTTCACATGGGGAACGATATGATCGCCGGTAAAGACCGTACTTATTCCTTTCAGGTGAACGCACAGTGAACCCTGTGAATGACCGGGTACATGTATCAGTGTTCCCGTATAATTACCAATTTTTCGAGTCTCGTTATCATCATGAACGATATCATTAACCACTACCCTTTTGCCCATAGAACGAAAAGTAAGATCGAGACCCGCAAGTGGCAGGTACAGCTTCATGGGAACTCCCAGCATAACAGCCAGCTTTTTCATCTCCAGCATGGAGGCGTATCGGCCTGTACGTATTCTTTCAGCATCGCCGCGATGCGCTACTATGGCTGTTGGTGTTTTAGAATTCGAAGCAATATCAGCCGCCGCCCCAAAATGATCTACGTGACCATGTGTGATAATAACCTGGTGTATATCATCAAAGGTAAGCTCGAGTTCTTTCAAAGCTTTTCGCAACACCCGCCATGACCAGTGTGTACCTGTATCAATAAGGGTGTTGACCTCCCCGGTAACAAGGTAGGTGTTCATGAACGGAGGATTACCGGGTAATGGCAGTCGTATGCGGTAAATATCGCGATGGAGTTTATCTATGGAGTATCGTTTTTTCACGGTAAATGATTCCTGGGTTCAAGGAAGTAAAATGATTCTATGCAGGATGATTACTTACAGTGAGAACGTCAACAAGAAAAGGAATGCTTAGTGAAGGTAACATTTATAGACACAGATTTAATTGACTTTTAAAGCATTGTTGTATATGTTGATATCACTATATGATGACATGGAGGCATAAAGTGAATCAGACTACATTAAGAAAAATACCAGATAACCTGTATAAACAACTGCGAAGTATTGCCCGGAGAAATAATACAAGCATCAATAAAACCATCATCAGCATCCTGAAAAAATCAACAGGTGTTGAAAATGGTGAAGATAAAAAAAGAAATCTTACTGACCTGTCAGGTGCATGGGATAAAAAAGAATACGATGATTTTCGTACACATACAAGAACCTTTGACACAATAGACGAAGAGGTTTGGAAATAATGAGAATCTGTATTGATACAAATATTTATTCATCATTAATGAGAGGTGATGCGGAAACTATTGATATACTTGAGATGGCAGACGAGATAAGTGTACCATCTATTGTATTAGGTGAACTGTATGCGGGCTTTCAAATGGGAAAGCATTATGATAAGAATATCCATGAACTGAACCTTTTTTTAGAAAAACCAGGGGTTGAAATAATTGATGTTGATATTGAAATTTCACAGAGATATGGTTACCTGGTGAAAGCGTTGAAAAAACAGGGTACTCCAATACCCACAAATGATATATGGATCGCCGCGGTTGCTTTTGAAACAGGATCAAAACTGTATACCATGGACAGGCATTTTGAAAATGTTCCAGGGTTATTTCTTTTGTAATGAAATATACAGCTTATGAAAATAGTAATCGACATGGACAACACCCTCACTGACCTGAACGGCAAACACGTCCGTCCGGGTATTGAAACGCTGCTGCAGATGCTTATAAAAGACAGGCACACCCTGGTGCTCTGGACCAACTCGCCGAAAATGCGTGCAATAGATATACTTCGCGATAATCAGCTGATGAAGTATTTCTCTGAATTCATATACCGTGAAGACTATGACCCGTCAAACCGCGGCCTGCACAAGGACATCGGCAAAATCGGTGCAGACCTCATCATCGACGACGACCCGGCAGAGATAGA
>CAZVRB010000002.1:15046-56797 GCA_964629365.1 uncultured Leptospiraceae bacterium | reverse complement strand
TTTGCGCCTTAGCGGTAATCCTTTACACAATTTCCCGCAGCTTCGCAAACGTATCGGCAAACTCAGAACCCTTGCGGTAAAACACCGGCGGTTCACCAAGTGGCGCATTCACCCTGTGCCATCCCCCGGCGTATTCCTTCCCGGTCCACGCGTGTACCCAGGTATCATCGGGCAGGTACACCTTCTGTTTACGCTTCATCTTACGGTATACGGGGGCTACCATCAGGTCCCTTCCGAAGAGATACTGGTATTGCAGTTCATGCAGCTGCTGGTCATTCTCGTAGTGAATATACGGGTGGCGCATCATGGGAAGTCCCTTTTCGAGGTATTCATTCTGCATGTGCAGAAGATAGGGCTTCAGTAAAACATGAGCCTTTGTCATCCTGGCAAGATGAGAAAGGGTTTCCTGGTCAGAGTTAAACTGCCAGTTCACGTCGGGACGGTTACCTTCATGTGAGCGCATAACCGGTGAAAAGGCGGCATGTTCGACCCAGCGCATAAACAGTTCTTTTTTACGTTTAATCCAGCCAACGGTGGTATACCCGCCTATATCAGAGTGATACAGGCCGATACCAGAGAAACCAAGGGATATGCCTGCAGGAATAACCGATGCCAGCCCGTCATTAATGCTCCAGTTCACAAGCTGGTCACCCCCCCAGATAAGGGTGGAGTAACGGGACGACCCTGTATAGCCAGCCCTTGAGAAGAAGACGACCCTCCCCAGGTTTCCGGTTTCAACCAGCGCTTCCATGTTTATCTTCGCCCAGTCAGCCGCGTAACGGTTGTGATAGGTTTCGGCGGATTCTCCCGAGTGAAGTACCGCGTCTGTAGGCAGGTATTCACCGAAGTCGGCCATCCAGCCTGCAAGTCCCACACCCAGCATGTTATTCTTTATGACGTTTTTTATCCAGGTGCACGCGTCCGGATTGGTTATATCGATAATAGCCGCGGGAAAATCTGTGATATACACATGGTACTCAGACCCATCATGTTTCATTACGAGGAATCCACTGGCGGACGCTTCCCTGTACAGTTCACCTTCGAGTGCGAGAAAACAGTTAATATAGCCGAGAAACTGTACGTTCTTTTCCTGTAATTCACGTATATACCCGGGAAGATCGGGATAGGTTTCTTCGTCGTATTTCCAGTCCCACATGAGCTGCTTGCCGAAGGAGGTGATGCGCTTGCCAACCCAGTCCTGTGCCCAGAGGGCGGCCACCGGAACATCGGCACTGGCGGCATCGTTAAGTTTGCCTTCCACAACCTCTTTACCTCCCTGTACACCAAGCCATATGCCGTCATGTGCCCAGTCGGGAAGTGCCGGCTGTCTGCCCAGAAGATCGCTCAGGCTTTCAATTGTTGTCACGGCGCTTTCTTCAACGTCCAGTATAATTTCTTCCGGCACACCCCATACATGGAGGGTGTGAAAATCGTTTTTAGAAAAATCGAAGAGTGCGTAAGCTGAAGTCTGGACGTGACAATAGTAATTATTACTGGAGATAAAGGTGGGCTGTGGAAAATACGTGGTATACCACGCACCACCGGCCCCGTGGGTAAGCTCGGCCAGGAAGGTGATGAGGTCGTGTCCCCGTCCAACTCCCTGCTCTTCCACCCAGATGGGAACCTTCTGCCCCTTCAGATCAAGCTTCGAGTACTGTTCACCGCAGCCGTATATATGCTCGAACCTGTCAGCGTTAAGATAAAACCAGAAACGATTTTGCGCGGAATTGCTGTTCACAAATGATACAGAGAAACGGTTGTTCTCTACCTGGCAGGTCATGGTGAGAGTTTCTTCAAACTGGATCACTGCCTTTTGGCGCTGGTTTTCCAGTACTTTCCAGTTCTTCAGAAACTGTCGTTTTTTAACCTTATCCTTGATCTTGAAACTGCCGTGACTGATCTTGTAGGTTGCCTCACCTTCGCCAAGGCTCACACATGGACGTTTTTTGCTATGGGTGATCACCGGCCTGTTCTTAAAATTGAGAACGAAGCCGTTTTCAATATCACTTATGGTTATCATTGCACTACCCTCCAGCCCTTCATGCGGGCAAAGATTTCTACGGGACGTATATACTCACCATACACCATAGACGCGTGATGTGCAAACCCATTATAGATAACTTTGTTCAGAACTTCTTTCACGGGTTCGTTGAATACAACCTTCGCGTAGGTACCTTTAAGTTTCTTTTCCATGGGTACACCTTTTGCACGCTGCAGCAGCACGCGGTATTCTTCACCAGCAGAATCAAATCGCAGTATTGAGATGTCTCCGGTTTTCAGCACGAAGTCTGCGGTCACCCCCTTGCCCCCCATGTGATAGCTGTCAAGGGAACAGGTGGATTTACCATCCCAGAGGTTACAGGGTGCTACACCGCAATGCCACAGCAGCGCGTAATCCTCCTCGAAATCGAACTGTGAGAAATCGAAAAGGAAGGGGGTCTCGGCACCCATGGCCCGGTGGGCGATCATGGAAAGTGCCCCTTCAAGGTCTCCTTCGCAGGATATGATACGGTTCTCTGCCTGCAGCAGTGACATGGCAGCACAGGGGGCAATGCCAAACTCGGCTGCGAATTCCGGCCAGCAGCGAATGGCAAGCGCGGTGATACTGTGCTTCTCGAAGAAGGCGTCAAGTTTCGCAGCAAGTTCTGCGACCTGTGCAAGCTGTCCGTCGTGTATGTCATTCACGTTGAATGTGTCGGCCAGTTGTTTCTGGCGGGCTTTCACGTCCCCCCCCTTTACTTCGATGTTGAATATTTCATCAAGCTCGTAATGATCGATGAGTGTGCCGAAATTCTGGTAAACGGTGAGATCGTACACACCGAGATTGAAAAAGCCGTGGGCCCTGAAACCGGCGATACCGATATGGGCACGTGATATTGCCGCCCCTATTCGAACGGCGTCAACCCAGTCTTCATCGATGGTGCTGCCGATGTTGGCGTGAAAGTTTCGCACACCCGCCTTGTACAGGTTTGAAGCGTTTAAGTTTACCCCGCACACCGAGTTAAGCCTGATCTTGCCGCCGTCGTATGGCAGCTCGGGAAGCCCCCAGAGCATAAGGGGCTTGTTCACTACCTTCTGCATCTCAAGCACAAGGTGGCCCAGGTGAAAGGTGCCGCTTATGCACACAAGCGCGTCTACGTGTTTGGCGGCAAGTTCTCGGGCGGCCTGTTGGGCGTCTTCCACCTCGATTACAAGTCCCTCTACACATTCGAAAGTAGTATTCTCTATCTGCGAAAGATCTTTTTGAATAGATTTGTACAGCTCTTCTGCCGCCTTATAGTCAAAGGTTTTTCTGCCGAAACAGACTACCCCGATTGTTACATGTTCTTTCATACGTAAAATCCCTCATACATGGTTTCCATAAAGTTTTTCATATTTCAGTCCTGTCAATTCTTCGCATACCTGCCGTGTCTCGGGGGTAACGTCTGACTTGCTGCCACCCTCTTTGAGCCGGTTTAACTCATCAATGAGAATGCCGTGAGTGCGTGGGGTGATCTTGAACTTGAAGGCAATAAGTATACCGGCGACAACAAGTATAAACGGAGCAAGGAAGAATATCATTTTAAGCCAGAATAGTGTTGATTCTGTCTGCACCTGGTCAACCATCTTCGACACACCGTTTACGGTTTCCATGATGGGCCTGTTGTAACCTATAATATCAAGCAGAAAGCCGAAAATCATGATGGTGAGAGCGTTCACTATCTTTCGAATAAAGGTCATCGCTCCCGCGTAAGAGCCGGCTCTTTGTTCTGCCGTGATCATCTCGTCTACATCAGTAACCGAAGGAAGTATAGCCCATGGTATCATGGTACCTGCGGACAGTCCCGAACCGATCAATATTGATATAAGAATTATGGTCATTGGGGGGCTCTGGGGTGTGATAAACAGTGTCAATATCATTGCAGATCCCCATATTGAAAGACCCAGCCGGTAGGCAAAACCTTTTCCCTTGAGGTTACCAATGTACACGTATACCGGCAGCATTAACACCTGGGTAAGAAGTATTGCCCCTACACACTGGGTGAACAGTCCAGGCTTACCCACGTAATGGGTGAGAAAGTATATCAGCACTGCCATGAGTATATCCATGGCAGCATAGGACAGTATGTACATCCCCATGTGTACCTTGAATGACCTGTTAATGAAAAGGGTCTTGAAGCTGCTGAAAAAGTTAGAAAACGATGCCCCTTCTTTTTTCCGTGCGGCTGCGATTTCCCAGGTTCCCAGGTACACAAGTATCCATGGTAATGCGAAGAATACACCAAAAATCGCGGCCATTACCATGTACCCTTCTTCCATGTTGTCCTTGTAAAAATTGTCAATTATGAGCTTGGGAACAACGGCGCATATCAGGGCGGAAAGCTGTGAGAAAATCATTCGGGCACCGGAAAGCCGCATGCGAACCTTGTAATCAAGTGTCATTTCAGCGTTCAAGGCTGAATACGGCACCATAACCATTGTAAATGACGTTCTGAAAAATATAAATATCAGTGCGTAATACAGGAATGTTAAAAATGAGCTGTCCATTCTGATGGTGACCCACATTAACGCGAAACTGAGGGCAACCGGCAGTATACCGATAAGGAAGAAGATACGCCGCCGACCGAACCTGGTTTTCAGGTTATCTGAAATATATCCCATCAATGGATCTGATATAGCGTCCCACACTTTACCGGGAACCATGACAAGACCAGCGAGGGCTCCCGGTAGTCCAACAGTATCGGTGAGAAAGTACATAAACAGCAGGCTGATAATGATGAATGAACCGCCACCGTAAATATCACCCACTCCATATGATATTAAATTAGCAAAAGTTACCTTACGTTGTTCTTTCATTGCTGGAGCCTCTCAACGTTTTATTTGGAAATTCTAAAAAACACTTGACAATATGTCGATAACGATATTAAGTCAAGAACTATTTTAAAATTATTGATTTATGAATAGCTTCATATTGTTATGGCTTATTGTTTCCTACTACAAGTTGCAAATACAAGTATACAAAAGGCAGGATGGTTCTTTCATGGCATTCGGTGACAAAATAGACCAGAGAAAAACCAACAAGAAAAATCACATCATTGACATTATGCGACACGCGGGGCCTCTTTCAAAAGCTGATGCCAAGAAGATATCCGGTTATTCTATGGACACGGTCATAACTGTTTTTAATACACTGCAACGTGAAAAGCTTATCAAGCCCGCTGAAGGGACGCAAAAGGAAAAAGGGAGAAAGGCATCTTTTTTCAAATTGAATTCACAAAACAACCTGTACCTTGGGGTTACCTTTAACCAGTCGGGTATTTATTCTTCGCTGGTGAGTTTTTCAAACGAGATACTGGAGTCGCATTTTACAAGAATACCCTACCCCGCAACACTGAAGATATTTGAAGAAAAGCTCGTGCAGCACATACAATCAGTTATTGAAAGAAAAAAGACATACAGTGAAAATATCATTTCCATTTGCTGCTCTGTTCCCGGAAACATTGATACAGAAACAGGTATCCTGGCATCATATACTTTTCTGCCATTTCTTGATAATTTTAATTTCGTGAAATTGTGCAACACTCATTTTCCTGGTATTCCTGTATACGTGGATCATAATATCAGCAACATGACATCCTACTTCCTCATGGATATAGACCTGATGTCACACTACAGCAGGGTGCTTGTGGTATCTGCCCGTACCGGTGCTGCTTCAGGGCTTATTTTTAATGGAGATATTGTAAACGGACATGGTGAAATGGGGCATGTACGGGTATCTGATACAAGTGACATGTGCATGTGCGGGAGGACGGGGTGTCTTGACTGCTTCTTCTCGTATCGTAATTTTGCAGAGCTGCTCAGCAATAATGGCATTGATACTGATGACGAGTCAATACCGGTACAGGAATCAGTCTTGAAGACACTCAAGGAAAAATATGAATCAGGTGATCCTGAATTTACAAAACCGTTAAAAGAATACCTGCACTATTTAAGCAACGCGTTGCTTGACGCGATTAACATTACAGCCCCCCACCTGGTGATACTGACCGGTGAGCTGTTTCGTGTATACGGTGATCCGGTTAAAGAGATCAATGATACCATACATTCATATTTAAATGATGAAGGACCGGTGGCCAATTACAGTCGCACCCGCCTGATGTTCTTTGACCTTGGTACAGAGATTGCATCTCTTGGGATTTGTTATCACAAGATAAAGAATGACTGGGATTACACATCCTGACCTTATGTCTTCTTTTGTAACACAAGAATGGTAAGATCGTCATTGGATGGTTCGTCTTTCCTGAAAGATTCGAAATCCTGCATGATATAGTCCATCACGTCTGATGGTGTATTTTTTGGGGCCCGTTGAAAAGCTTTTACCAGTCGTTCGATCCCATACTCTTCTTTCTCAGTGTTTTTTTGTTCGATAAGGCAGTCAGAATACAGAAGAAGCATATCACCGGGTTTTACTTTAAATTTCAATGTGGCATACCGTTGCTGCATATCGGGAACACCAAGAAACATGCCGCGAAAATCATCGTCTTGAAGGTTTACCATTTTCACATTATTATTGTATGCTCTTCTAACCAGGAGCTGGGTATGCGCCGCGTTGGCATATTCTACCATGTCGTCTTCAAACTGAAGAAGAATACCGGTGAGGTAGTTGTCGATATTCAAAAGCTCCTGCACAAGGTCCTGGTTTACAGCCTCAAGTACTTTACCTGGATTTTCCAGTGGATTCTCACAGAAGTGACGGTATATGATAGATTTTGCCATAATTGTTATCAGTCCTGAAGATATTCCATGTCCTGAAACATCAAACAGGCCGGCCCCTTTCAGGCGCCCATTATCGTAAAATAGATCATAGAAATCACCAGATACCCCCGCCATGGGGTTAAAATGAACTGCCATATCCCAGCCAGGGGTGGATGACGAAGCTTCCGGCAGCATGTTCTCCTGTACATTAACCGCCATTCGCATATCCCTGTCTGCTATTTCCTTGGCTTCCTGCAGTTCTTCCATGGTATTGCGAAGCACTTCGTTGGCGTTCTGCAATTCGCGTGTTCGATCATCAACTTTTTGCTCCAGTGAGATGTTAAGCTCTTCAACCTCATTGTGATATTGAACGAATCGTGAGGCCAGTATACCTGCTATGGCTATGAGAAATGTGGGAAATCCAAGGCCGGCAAGGTATATGTAGTCGTTAAGCTGTAAAATGTTATGAACGATTATATCGAATAATATGCAGAAATAAAGTGGAATACTGCCAATGAAGATTACTTTCGCCTCCACCTGTTTTTGAATCGCCGCCTGTATGGTTATGTATATTACATATCCCGCGTGTACAAGTAAAAACAGCGTTAAGGTAAAACGTACTTTCATAAAAGTGGCATAATCAGGTAAAAATATAATAACAATTACAGGAAGAAGAGTTGCTCCCCGCAATACGTGTTTCATGATACCATTACTTTCCCTGTCCAGGTAAATCTGTAAAAATCTCGCGAGAAAATAGCCGATTGGAAACATGGATATTATTATAAGTTTCTGAAAAACAAGATAAGAGAATCCAGTATAGTCGAATCCAGGTAAGCGTGTTATGAAAAAGTTTGTCAGGTAAAATGAAAAAATAAAACAAAGTAATGCGTAATAGAGATTTTCCTTGTCCCGGGTTCTTAATATGTATATCAATATATGATAGCACGCAACCATGAACATAAGAAATGATATAAGGGCGTTTATACGGGAGTTAAAAAAATCCTGTGATACGTATTCCTGGTGAACGATGGCTGATTCATCCAGCATCATATTTCCGGTAATTGATCCTTCATGATTAACGTACAATTTAATGAGCAGGGTATTTTTACTGTCATTGTGTAAAATATCTGAAGGGACCTGGTAACTCCTTGTTTTATTCCACTCACTGAAAAAGCCCGGCGGATACTTTCCGGTCTTTCCAATCAGGGTGCCATTCATGTATGTCTCATCAGCAACGATAATTCTGCCAATCAGAATTGCGCATAGCTTGTTTTCCAGGCGTGCAGGTAAATCAAAAGAAGACTTAATCCACAGGAAGCCTTCCCTTTCAGGATGAAGCAGGTGAAGTTCATTTAGATTATCAATTTTTTTGAAGTTCCTGTTAATCCCGTCATGAAAGGTATCTCCACGCTTACCAACCGCGTAATGCCATGTACCGGGGAATTGTGAATCATCTGCGTATACATATACAGAGTGAAAAAAAGTAATGACAAATGTAATTATAGCAAAAATGAAGAATATCCGCTGTAACCTGTTCATGGCAGTATATATCCCTTTAAGTTGTTATCGATATAATTACTATACTAATATGCAGCTTTTAATTAGTCAATAACTTGCTGAAGGGTAATACATGAAATATGGTAGTATATAAAAAATTATATTAAACAGAATCCAAAATATGCCGATATTTACAATGAGACATAAAATGGAGGAACATATGAAGAAGAAAGCAAAGAAAAATGATTTCAAGGATTTACTTGAAAAGTATATCGACATTAAGGGTCTGGATATTATAGTATATCTTTCTAATGGCAATCAGATCGAACTGAACAAAAGCAGGAAACTTGTTAAAAATTCAATTATAGTGATTGACGGCAATAATAAGGAGATCAAGATACCTCTTTCAACAATAAGGTCAGTTGATTTATATGCTGCCTGATACAATGGTCGGCAAATAGTTATTGACAATATATATCTTAGTAACTAATTTTCTTAATCACCATGTGCGCAATATGTAACTTTATTACAGATTAGCAATCATAAGTAGAGAATATATTCGATGTATACATGCACGGGTGAAGTTATTACATGCAAAATATTAAATATCACCTCGCCAATACAGTAGCGATAGTATGTTTTTCATATATTACGGCTATTACTGTAAACCAGTTCGTTAAATTCACAACTTCACCGGTTGATACGTTAAATAACAGTACCCGTTTTTCGTCATCAATGCAGAGAACAGTACACAGTTTTGGAGAGTACCAGGATATTCTTGATTCTGGTTTTTTTGAGCTTGCGGACATACAAACTGGTGATTCTGATACAGTGGTACAGCCTGGTGAACTTCGTGACCTTATACTGATGGGAACAATATCTGGGCCATGGCAAATTGCCCGGGCACTGATAAAGAATCGAAGCGAAAAAGATCCCCAGATATACAAGCTTGGCAATACCATAGCCGGATATAAACTGGTCAGAATTAACAATGCCAGGGTGTATCTAAAAAAAGGTGACAATGTAGAAATTCTTGATCTATATGATAAGGGACAAAAAGAAAGTACTGCTACCGCGTCACCAACTATACACAGGGGGGCTGCCTCCAGCAGTCTTGTGAAGAAATCTTTGAGCCGGGCGGAGATTCAGCAGAAAGTGCTGAACAATATTGACAACGCGTTAAAAGGAATACGCGCAGGGCCCTTCAGGGTTAAAGGTAAAATTGAAGGGTATAAACTGTTTAAAGTGCAACCATACAATATATTATATAAGCTTGGAGCCAGAAGCGGAGATGTTGTTAAACGCATAAATGGACATCAGGTTGACAGTACAGAAAAGCTGGTGAAGATGTGGGAAAATCTTAAAAATGACTCAAAAATTACAGTGGATCTGGAACGAGGCGGAAAACTCATTAGATACGACATGTCAATAACAGATTAAAATTATTCCAGGAAAATGTATATGAAACGGCCATATCGCAAACGTATTTTTTCATTAATAATTGCTACAGTTATATGCAGCACTCTAGCGATAACAGATTCTTATATGGCCTCTTCGGGTTCCGGCAACGGAAGTGTTTTGGCCAAATCAAAGCAAAAATATTTCACCCTTAACTTTAAGGATGTTGAGATATCCGAATTTTTAAACATAATGAGCCAGCTTATAAATAAGAACATTATTGTAGACGACAAGGTTCGCGGTAAGATCACCATAAGTTCAGCAAAGAAGATACCTGTCTCAAAAGCATATGAAATAATGAAATCAATTCTTGAGGTGAAGGGTCTTGCCGTGGTGGAAACCGGCAATCTTATTAAGGTTATTCCCATTCAGGAAGCCATAAAAAAGAATGTGGAAGTAATAATTGACGGTGAAAAAAGGGAACTTTCAGGGGCCGAAGATAAAACAATCACCTACCTGCTCGAAATTAAAAACGCCGATGCGCAGCAGATAACCAATGTACTGCGTTCGCTTAAATCAAAATTTACTGACGTGGTGGTATATCGTGATCTCAACATGATAATATTCAGCGGTACATCTTCTGAAATCAACGGATTGCTCAAGATTGCCAATGCTCTTGATAGACAACTCGAAGATCAAGTAGAAGGACGAAAAGTTCCCCGTGGTGATATTCACGTAGTGCACCTGGAAAATGCAGGCGCTGAGGACCTGTCAAACGTGCTGTCTAGAATCCCATTTTCCCAGTACGCCAGGATTAATACGCAACCACAAACAAAAGCAACACCCCAATCAAGAAAGGCCCAGCGTGTAACAAAGACACAACCTACCCGTTCGCCGGCTGATCAACAGAAACTTTCAATAATCGCTAACAAGGAAACTAATTCACTAATAATTACGGCAAAACCTGAAGAATTTGCAGCAATAAAACGAATAATTGATGAACTTGATATTGTGAGGGAACAGGTGCTCATTGAAGCACTTATCGTTGAGGTGTCCGCCGATAGTGGATGGGGTTTCGGTATAGACTGGATGCTTGGAGACCAGCAGGGTGATCACCTGTATGGAGGTTCTTCAATTCAGGGTTCACCACCTGATTACTCCACACCAGATTCACTTGGAAGTAAAACACTTGCCCTGCCCCTTTCAACAGGATTTCAACTGGGATACCTGAGCGACAAGGCTGTACTGGGGTATATGCTGTTGAATGCTTCCGCAAGTGACAATCAGTATAATATTTTATCAACACCACAGATTCTAACCATAGACAACCAGGAAGCCGAGTTAAACGTGGGAGAAGAGATACCCATACCCTCAAACAACCGTATTACCGATACCGGAACACAATTTTTTACCTATGAATATAAATCTGTTGGAGTAAAATTGAAACTCACTCCCCATATCACCAGCAGCAATAATATAACACTGGATCTCTACCAGGAGGTTAATTCTGTATTGGGCCAGACTACAATTCTTGATTCAGGTTCTGTTATACCTCCCAAGCTTGGCAAGAGGGATATAAAGACCAAGATTACAATTGCTGACGGAAAAACCATAGTTGTGGGTGGACTCATCACCAACAACAAGACAGAACAGGAAACCAAGGTGCCGATTCTTGGTGATATTCCCCTTCTGGGCTGGTTCTTTAAAAGAAAGACGGTAGAGTACAAGAAAACTAACCTTCTTGTTTTTATAACACCTCATATTGTCACAAAACAGGAAAGGATGGATGCGCTTACTGAACAGAAGCGTGAAGAACAAAGAAGACTGAAGATGAACAGATAGCCCTATGCTCACAACTGGAAAAACAAAATACCTTGGAAAAATCCTTGTGGACAAGAAGGTAGTGACCCAGGAGGAATTACAGGAAGCACTCCTTGCGCAGGAGAACACCCGGTTACGCCTGGGACAGATGTTGATGAAGAAGGGTCTTGCCACCGAAGAAGAGATACTCCAGGCATTGTCTATACAGTATGATATCGAGTATCGTGCGCATATCGATTTTGCTGATCCGGAAGAACTTTTCGTCTCTATACCTCCACAGTTTTTGAAAAAGAACAATATAGTTCCATTTCTACTGGAAAATAAGAAAATATTTGTGGCAATAACAGATGTCCTGAATATCTACCCTTTTGATGATTTGAAGATCATGTTTCCTGATTACCAGTTTATTCCCGTAATTACCACCAGCAGTGAAGTACAAAGAATAATAAATAATTATTTTGATGTTTTCAAAGAAGACAGTACTGACAATGTGATAGAAAATCTGGAAGAATCAGAGTTCGAGATACTTTCATCTCCGATTTCTGAAACTGAAGATATTCTGGATATGGCAAACGAGGCACCGATTATTCGCCTGGTAAACATGATGATCAAGCAGGCGATAAATGATCGTGCCAGTGACATACATATCGAGCCATACGAAAAAGACATGATCGTACGGTTTCGCGTAGATGGGATCTTATACAATATGTATTCTCCCCCAAAAAAATTCCAGGGTGCCGTGATATCTCGAATAAAGATTATGGCCAACCTTAATATTGCAGAAAACAGGCTGCCACAGGATGGCAGAATACAGCTGAAAGTTGGTGGTAAGGATATAGATATTCGAGTATCAGTATTTCCTACCTTCTTTGGTGAACGAATTGTTTTGAGAATATTGAACAAATCGGATATGGAATTTGACCTTGATTCACTGGGTTTCTCTAAAAAAGATCTTGTAACATTCAATTCTATTATAAGTAAAACACATGGTATTATTCTTGCAACAGGTCCCACCGGTAGTGGTAAAACAACTACACTGTACAGTGTATTACAAAGGCTGAATACCACGGATGTCAATATTCTCACGGTTGAAGATCCGATTGAGTATCAGCTTCATGGGATCAGCCAGATGCAGGTTAAACCAAAAATTGATCTTACTTTTGCCAACGGACTGCGTTCAATTTTGCGGCAGGACCCTGACATTATCATGGTTGGTGAAATACGGGATCTTGAAACTGCCGAAATCGCGGTTCAGGCGGCATTAACCGGTCACAGGGTATTATCAACCATCCATACAAATGACGCAGCAAGTGGGGTTACACGGCTTATTGACATGGGTGTTGAGCCTTTTCTTATTGCCTCCTCTGTGAACGCATTTCTTGCACAGCGACTGGTTAGAAAAATATGTCCCCATTGCGTCGAAACATTTAAACCTGCTGCCAGGATGCTTTCTGAAATAGATATAAAACCATCACAGCTGAAAAACGGAAAACTATACAGGGGAAAAGGATGTGAAAAATGTCTTAATACCGGTTATCTTGGCCGGGTTGGAATATATGAACTCTTACCCATCAGTAATGATATTCGAAAGATGATAATGGCCCATGCTGATTCAATTGAGATCAAGGAAAAAGCAGTGGCAAGCGGAATGACAACCCTGCAGCATGATGGATTGCAGAAAGCCATACAGGGTGTGACAACAGTTGAAGAAGTTTTGAGAGTTAGTTAATCCATGATTTTTGAATACCAGGCATTAAACCGAAATGGAGATACTGAGAGCAATTATGTAGATGCTCCGTCTGAACAGGCAGCAAGGGCAAAAATTAAAAGCCAGGGTCTTTATGTTGTTTCTATCCGAAAACACGATATCGCAGAAAATGCTGAAACGAAAAGCGGAAATGTATTTACCAGGCTTTACCGGGAAATAACTAAATATTTCAGCCTCAAGATGAGTACCCGTGAAATTGGAACTTTTTCCCGGCAATTGGCAACACTATTAAAAGCCGGTATGCCCCTTCTCGTATCAATTGCTGATATAATACAGCAGATTGAAAACCAGACATTTAAAAGAATAATAATTGATGTGCGTGAAAAGCTTGAAGAGGGATCGTCCATGTCACAGGCATTGGAGCGACACCGAAATGTTTTTTCAGATATGTATATAAACATGGTACGGGTTGGTGAAAATCTTGGTTCTCTTGATGAAGTTATTGGACGGCTGGCAGACCTTGAAGAGAAAAAAAATGTATTGAGAGGCAAGATACAGGCCGCCCTGTGGTATCCTGGATTTATGATATTTTTCGCATTGGGTGTAATATTTTTTCTCATGGTAAATATTATTCCTTCACTCAGCAGAATGTTCACTGAGCTTGGAAGAGAATTGCCATTGCCAACCCGTATTGTAATGGGAATCAGCAGTGCCATGTCTTCTTTCTGGTACGTATTTTTCATACTTATTGCTGTAGCAATATATTACTTCATAAAGTATAAACAGACACCCGAAGGAAGAGAAAAGATTGATGAACTCAAGATGAAAATACCCGGATTTAAATCAATGTATAAAAAGCTCATCGTTCTCCGTTTTACTCAGAATCTTGGTATATTGCTAAATAACAGGGTTGATATTATAAAGTCGTTTGAAATCGTGCAGAAAATAATCGGTAATGTAATAATTGAAAAAAAAATTGCTGAAGCGGCAGCAAAAATACGTGAAGGATCATCCGTGGCAAACGCGCTTTCCCGGCAGTCCTTTCTACCACAACTTGTTATTGGTATGATTTCAGCTGGCGAAGCCAGCGATAATCTGGATTCAATGCTGATAAATATAGGAAATGTATATGAAACAGAATTAGATCTTACGATTACCAGTTTGACAAGTCTTATCGAGCCAATAATTATCGTTTTTATGGGCGTAGTAATTGGAATTATTGTTATTTCCGTACTACTTCCAATCTTTGAAATGAACTTAATAGTGCAGTAATAATAGTAAAGAGGAGTGTATCATGAAAAATCTATTTAACCTTCTAAAAAACATGTTCAAATATTTTGTGAACAGAAGCGGTGGATTCAAAGGATTCTCCCTTCTTGAGCTGCTTATCGTCATTACCATTATTGCAATATTATCGGTGGTTGTTGTCCCCCGATTTATGGATATACCCCAGAAAGCCCGAGTGGAGGCAGCCAAGCAACAGATATCATCATTTGGTCTTGCCCTTGACAGGTATTACCTGGATAATGGACGGTATCCTACCACTCAGCAGGGACTGGAGGCCCTTATCCAGAAACCATCCACAGACCCTGCACCCAATAATTATAACCCCGGAGGATATCTTAAGAAAAACCAGATACCAAACGATCCATGGGGTAATCCATTTGTGTATCAATCACCAGGAGAACATGGGAATGATTATGAAATACTAAGCTATGGTGCAGATGGGAAAGATGGTGGTGACGGGGTTGACGCGGATATCAAGAGCTGGGAGTGATGGTTTTTGTTAATGATCCGCATTACCGTTCCTTTCAAGAATCTAACAAGAAACAATGATGGTTTCTCACTACTTGAAATCATCATTGTACTTACGATTCTATCAATAATGTCAATACTGGTTGTTCCCCGTGTATCGCATTATCTAAGTTCTTCGAGAACTAATTTTATTACTGCAACTACTATGATAGCAAAGACATTTGATGATTCCGTGTTGAATAATAATCTCAACTTTTTAATAATACATCTGCATGAAAGAGACCTTGATTTTACTGATGATGATACACAGGGTGTTCTGCAAAGAACAAATGGACTGAGTGTAGCGAATCTTGATGAAAATAACAGGTTTGTTGATTCATCAAGTAAACTTCTTTCCAGGCAATTATTCAATAATTCATTTATTCTAAAAAAAGTGCTATTTCCGGATGGAACTTCAATGAATTCCGGTAATATCATAGTACCATTCTATCCCCAGGGCTATTCGGATAACCTGATTATTCATATACTTGTGAATAACTCAGACGAATGGTCAATTCGTATTGATAAATTTCAGAAAGAACCTGTCATACAGAGAGGCTTTGCCGTGTATGCTGAAAACTTCTAAGAAATTAAAGGGATTTGCCCTGATAGAAATACTGGTTGCAATTACTATACTTTCAATTGCATTGCTGGGTATCATGACAGGAGTATCATCAGGTGTTGTTGCCATCGCAGCAAATCAGAATCTAACCAAAGCCATGCTGGCGGGCAAAAGTAAGCTAAACGAATTTCTGCTGGATGACATGAGAGGTCCGGATATTAAAAAAGAATCAATCAAAGAGTATCCCGGACTATCATATAGCAGAAATATTACAAGATATGAACATCAGATGTTTGGCCCTGTTGACGCGAAAAAAGTTGACATAACCGTCTATTGGCAGGACAGAAATAATGAGAAATCGTATACGATTTCTTATATATACGCGAAATGATAAATGACCCCAATATTTAATTATATACAAAGAAAGTCTAATTTTATAAAATCACAAGATGGATTTTCATTACTGGAAATATTAGTGGCAACAGCAGTTTCATCACTTATTTTGCTGCTGGTATATACTGCCCACAGGTCAATTATGCTGTCAATTAATGATCTAACTGGAATTGCAGATTTTTATGAGCATGTCAACCTTGCTGTAAATCGCCTGGATGAAGATATTTCTTCAGCATATTATGATCGTTATAATAAAGATCTTACCTTTATTGGTGAAAATGATTACAGTGGAAAAAATAATGGAAGAATTGATTTTGTATGTGTTGATCATAATGAATTATCTGTTCGTGGAAAACTGAATCAGTCCAATCCAGTAAGTGATATAAAGGAAATCGGATATTTTCTCAAAAGACAGGATTTACCTGATAACAAAGGGAACTACCTGTTTAACCTGGTAAGAAGAGAACAAATTCACTATGATAATGAACCACAATCAGGAGGTGACGAAAGCATAATTCTAGAGAATATAGTTGATGCAAAGTTCGAGTTCAGAATTAGAAACAGGTGGACAGATAAATGGGATTCCAGGAAATACAGAAAATTTCCATCTGCTGTGCAGACAACCTTGATAGTCAGAAACTACCGTGGCAATGATGAAGAATTTGTTTTTGTATCGTATATAAACATGGGCAGGTAACACGAGATAGCCAATGAAAATATCAGTGGTACAATGGATTAAAAAATCCGCCAGAAATTTCGGTGAATTTCAGAATAAACGAAAATCGTCGCTTCTCAGGAATGGAATATTTCACAATTTCATTAATAATAATGGGTATGTGCTGGTTATAGTCTTGATCGTTATTGCGGTACTAATATCAGTTTCCAGTGAATTCCTCATTATGGCACAGGTGAACACCCGGTATTTACAGAAATTCAAGGAACAACAGCAGGCATATACTCTCGCCAAAGCAGGAGTTAATCTCGGAAAATTTATCCTGGATGCTGACAAGAAAGGACTTTCCTCAGGTTTCCTTGGAATGGCACCTACTGATTCAAGTATTGATTCATACAGGGACGTTTGGGCTATTGATTATCCGGAATTACCCTTTGAAAATGGTACACTTAAATTAAAGATATCAGATGAAAATTCAAAAATTAATCTTAGTGTACTTGCAAACGAGGTAGTAGATCAAACACCATATTATGTTATTACACAGACTTTCTTTTTGAACATGGGACTTCCAGTAGATCTCGCTGATACTATTATCGACTGGGTAGATATAGATGATGCGCCATATCCATATGGGGCTGAGTCAAATTATTATATGCAACTTCCAGCCCGTTATAAGTCAAAAAATGCAGGAATGGACAGTATTAACGAAATGCTCATGATTAAGGGTATTACCCCCGCTATATTTTACGGATTTAACAGTGGTATGGTGGTAATAGAGGAAAATCTTGTTGATAACAATAAAGGATTGCCGCAGATTTCTACAGGTACGTCAATAGGTGATGGAATTTCATTAAGGGAAAGGGCGGTTGAAGAGATACCAATTGGTAAGGAAAAGGACAGGGCTTTACACAAATACTTCAGGGTTTATGGTGACCGGCAGGATTATTTAAGTGAAGTTAACAAGATCAATATTAATACCGCATCATACAGGGTATTATCTGCGTTGACAGAAAAAATGACTGATGATATTGTTACAGAAATTATTCGCAGACGTCATACGCAACCTTTTAAATCTGTTGAAGAGATAAGTGATCTTATTGAAGATGAAAATGTCCGTAAAAACATACTGACAGTCAAATCGTATATATTCAAAATATCTTCAACTGTACAAGTTGGAAAAACAGCTGTAACAATAATAACATATTATAATCGAGATAGAAAGAAACTGCTATACTGGAGCGAAGAATAATGACTCACAGTGGAGGAATATATTGTTTGAAAATATAGCTGTTTTTGACATAGGAACTTCATCAGTGAAGATGTTGACAGCCAGAACTGGATTGCGTGATTTTCAGGTGACGTCCTATGCCATAGAAGAGATTGACCAGAATGCAGAAAATAAGCAGGATGAAATTGACAGGGCACTTGCGACTATATTGAGTGAAAACGAACTTAAAGGATATACAGTTGTTACCGTATTTCAAACTGACAAGTTAATTACCAGAAATATTTCTTTACCATTTAAAAATCCTGATCAGATAGCCGGGGTTTTACCGTTTGAGGCTGAAGACTTGATGCCGTTTCCATTAGAAGACATGGTTATTGATTTTCAACTGATACCTGCCCTATCAGGAGATGACACAAAAATACTTTTTGCGGCAGCCAGGAAAGATTCGATAAGAACTTTACTGGAATCATTATCCAGGCATAATCTACATCCGGTTAAAATGAGTATAGAACCAAATTCGCTGTTTGAGTGTTACAAGTATTTCAGTACAATACAGGATGAATCAATTATACAACTGGATATTGGACATTCAAAATCACTACTAACTATTGCAGAATCTGATTCACTTTTATTTTGCAGAAATATCTCTTATGGCATGAGGGATGTTTATAATGAAATTGCTGATCACCTGAAACTTGAATTAATTGAAATTAAACAATTATTCGAACATAACCCAATAGACATGACTTCATATGAAAATAATATACACAGGGATGTTCATGAATCACTTGGTATATCAAAATCAAAGTTCAAAAAAATTTACAATATGATAAATGATCATATTACATATCTAGTGGAACAGGTTTTACTATCAGTCAAAGCTTTTACGGCTGATTATGGGGATAGAAACTTTAGCCGTATTTTTATTTCAGGCGGTGGTTCAAGAATTACAGGTATTGGAACAATCCTGTCTAACGAGATGGATTTACCTGTAGTAGCCCAACCATTCATGAAAGAAATAAATGAATATGTTGTTCAAACACAGTTTCCGGTGGCATTTGGTACATTAATCGATTACCTTAATACAAAAAAGAAAACTGTAAATCTTCTCAAGGATGAATTCGAAACATCTACTGCTGGATTGTCTCGAAAAATGTATTATCTTGCCGCGTCATTTATTATCCTTACACTTATTGTAATTTTAATAAATATAGTTTCTTCACTAATTTTGCGTTCGCAATCCGAAGAATATTATAACCAGTTATTAACTAAGCGTTTTCAAAGGTATTTTCATGTGCAGAAAGAAATACGTGATCCAGTTAAAGAAGCAACACGATTATATAAAGATATGAAAAAGGAAGTTGATAACCTTGAATCATTTCTGAAGACAGATGTAAAAGTACTTGAAACTCTAAAAACCATTTTACAATATTTTCCATCCGAGTCATCATTTGAGCTGAACAACATGGTGATTAATGAAAATATTATTCGTATTGACGGGGTAATAGGTTCCGGCTTGAAGATTGATCAATTCAAAAATAAACTAAACGACTCTAATCTTTTTGAATCAGTTGTTTTAAATACTAACATTAAAAAGGGAAACAATGTTCGCTTTGCAATGACTATTAAGATGAAAACTAATGTTCCCGGCGCAGAAGATAATGAGGCACAATAATGATCAGGGTTTCTGAAAGGGAAAAAAAACTTCTTCAGGTTTTAATAATAGTATTTTCCGTTGTTATAATATATTATTTGATCGTTACACCTCTGGTAAAATTTTTCAGTAAAACCGATGAATCTCTGGAATCAAATAAAGAACAATTAATTCAACTTGATAAGATATACAAAAACTATAGGGATCTGGAACAAACGTATAACAGGTACTCATCATTACTGAAATCTGGAAATGATAACATAACATCATTAATTGAACAATGGTCACAAAGCACAAATGTTGCAAGGCATATTGCATATACACGGCGAAGGCAATCAATAATACAAAATAAGTATATAAGAATTACTACTGATATTAAACTAGAAGGAGTGCCTATACAATCATGTTTACAATTCATTTATGAAATTGAAAATTCGAATAAACTTTTGAAAATCAATTACCTTCGTATAAACAAAGCCTTGAAAGGCAGTAATACGTATGATATAAACATGAAGATAGACAGCTATACAATGAAATGATGAATTCAATTAAAAATATCAGCATAGCAGATATTAAACAAACAATAATCACGTTTTTCCGGGAATTAAAGCATAACATTAAAGATATCTTTAAACTTCCTTATGCGATACACTATATAATATTTTCCGTGATTTTAACAATACTATTTGTTATAGCAACCTTCCCCTATGAAGTTTTCATTCGAAAGCAGATAGAACAGATCGAGAAACAGGCAACACGTTCATTATTCGTTGCTGACATCGATTATAATATTTTTACCACATCATCATTTAAAAATATTTCCGCAATACTTAAAGATGGATCTTCGGTAAATATTAAATCATTGTTGTTTGATATGTCATATAATCCTTATACACTATTCATAAAACGAAATATTAATGGTAAACTGATATTTGAAGATTTCGAATTTAAGAATACAGGAGTTTCAATAATATCAAGAGGGCGTATTTTGTTTGATATACTAAAAGCAAAAGATAATGATGTGCCTGAAAAAGGAATACTTTCATTATCTTTACGTGATACGGACATTAAAGGTATTATGATAAAGGGTTTTGAAATACCACCTGTTACATTAAAACAGGTTAAATATGAATCTGAATTTATATCGAAAAATACCCTGAAAATAAAGTATATTATTTTTACTGGTCCTGACCTGAAGGGTAATGCAAACGGTGTAATTGTCCTGGGTAACTCAATAAGAAATTCAAATATTGATTTAACAATTAATATAGATTCTCAATCAAACCTGCTTAATCAATACAGGGTTTTGCTTGGTGATATGATTAAACCTGGTCAAAATCAACTATCTTTTACCATCAATGGCCCACTGGTTAATCCTCGAATTGATATAAGAAATTTACAAAATTAAATTTAATGAAAATTGATATAGCCCCACATACTGGATTCTGTATGGGAGTACGCAAGGCCGTGCTGCGAATTGTCGATGAGATCAATTCATCTGAAGATGAAATCCTTGTCTATGGTCCACTAATTCACAATCCACAAACAATCAGGATACTCGACAAAAGAGGAGTGAAGACAATATATAATCTTGATAACATCGAGAATAAGACTGTTGCCATAAGAACACACGGAATACCAATAGAAAGCCTTCGAAAAATCAAGAACCAGGCAGGCCGTTATATTAATTTAACGTGCCCCAGGGTTGCCAGGGTTCAGGGTATCGTAAAAAAATATTCTGATAACGGGTATTATACAATTATAATAGGTGATCCGGATCATGCTGAAGTTGAAAGTATTAAAAGTTACGCATCATCAGGTGTTACTGTAGTCCCTTCTCCCGATAATATCGATTACATTCAAAATGCAGATAAATATATTGTAGTCGCTCAAACAACACTTAATAAGGCGGTTTACAGTGAAATAACATCATTAATTGATCAATCTTATAATAACGTAATATTTTGTAACACAATATGTGATTCCACCCACAGCAGACAGGATGATGTTACAAGTGCTATAAATCATGGTATAGACGCATTAGTTGTTGTTGGTGGAAAAAATTCAGCAAACACCAATCGCCTGGCATCAATTGGAAGGGACAATAATATTAAGACGTTTCATGTTGAAACAGAAGAAGAACTTGTAGAAGATGATTTTCGTGATGTAGCACACGTACTTGTTACAGCAGGTGCATCAACGCCTGGCTGGGTTATTAATAATGTTCTTGAGAAACTATTTGATATCAATTACAAAAACAAACGAAAGATCATCAATATTGCAAAATCATTTTTTGAATTTACCATACGCACAAATATAATATCTTCAGTTGCTTCAGCGGTAATGACAATTTTCTTCGAATGGGCATTGGGGGTCTGGTCTGGATTTAAACTTCCAGCAATTTCAGCGATGTATGTTTTTTCCATGTATTCGGTTAATAATTATTTCGCAAAAAGCTCTTTAAAAGAAAGTAATCCATTCAAATATAAATTACACAAAAAGAACAGTGTATTGATAATCTTCATTACTTTACTATTCTTGTTGTTTTCACAATACTTGATATTAAGTTTTTCGTTGAAGATAATTGTAGTATATTATATATTATTAATAACTGGTATACTATATACAACACCAGTCGTGCAAAAATTTGTTCAGAATTTACCAAGAAAGATCCAAATAATTTATAAAATGAAGTCGATGATTGCCACATCTGGTTGGATATTAATATGCAGCTTGCCAGTGTTGATGATTTCAATTAATATAATACCAAATAGAATTATTACAATCCTGCCAATTTTCATATTCGCAGCATATATGATTATAATAAGAAATCTTTTACATGATATTATAGGATATCACGGAGATCTTATAATCGGAAGTAATACACTTCCGATCTCTATAGGTATGAATGGTAGCAGAATATTCCATGTAATACTATCGCTATTTGCTGCTATTGCAATTATCATGTATAGTATTATTTTACATGAAATACTTATTATATTGTTTTTGGCTAATATTTTATACTATAATTTAATATTTAACAAGGTGAGTAGATTGAAATATTTTGTCACCCTGGAATATGAAATACTGGTAGATATGAATTTTTTATTATTTATAATTATTACCGGGGTTCTTATATTATAGATTATTAATCAGTGTATACAATAAACCGTTGTTCGTCAAATGCCTCGTCATTTTCGGTAAGTATGATTTTGTACTCACCATCCTGAAAATCTTCAATTGTGCCATAAATAATATTCTCACTGGGAGTGACATCATCATGCCATGAAAGTATGTCAACCCATACAACTTCTTTTTTAAGTATTATTACACCGATTTTATGCTTTCCACTGAATTTATCGAGTACATATACCCAATTTACTATTTGATCAGATTTAATTTCATGGTTGGCATCCATCTTCCTGTAGTGATCATCAAGTTGACTTTTATATGCAAATGTCCCTTTAAGTTGACCGCATGAAGTAAAAATAATCATTGAAAAAGCAATAATATAGACCAGGTAATATTTGTAATATTTCATCATTCAACCTTGTATTGATCTTTATCCAGTTCGATTACTTTATTATTATCATTATCTTTGTTAATATTCGTTTTTTTCTCGTATTCACGTTTTGCTCTATTAAAGTTGTTTTTAACTCCAAGTATTGTTTTTACAACATTATAAATGAAGTATAAAATGAAAAAGAAAATAAATATTTTAATCAAATTTACGAACATTACTTACTCCTGTAGTATTCTAACCATTTCTCTCACTGCATGAGGTAATCCTGAATATATTGATTGAGAAATAATCGAATGCCCGATATTTAATTCCTCAAGACCTTCCATGTCCAAAATAGGGGGTGTGTTATTATAATTAAGGCCATGTCCAGCGTTGATCCGAATACCTTTTTTTAATGCGTGAGATGCGGCAGTATATAACCTGCTTTTTTCTCTTTGGATATCAGCTTCCTTTGACGTATTACAATACGTACCGGTATGAAGTTCAATAAAATCAGAACCTGTATCATAAGATAAATCAATTATATCAATTTCCGGCTCAATAAAAAGGGATACTTCAACTTCAAGTTGATGAAATGTTTCAACGACTTCTCGTATTTTTTTGAAGTTTTGTTTAACATTAAGTCCGCCCTCGGTTGTCAGTTCCTCCCTTTTCTCAGGTACTAATGTTATCTGGTCAGGTATAACCTGCATTGCTATAGAAATTATATCATCAGAAAGTGCCATTTCAAGATTAAATTTTCCATTTACAACATCACGTAACGCATAGACATCAAAATCCTGAATATGTCTTCTATCTTCGCGTAGATGTACTGTAATACCATCGGCACCGTTTTCTTCACAAAGCATGGCTCCTCTAACCGGATCAGGGAATGTCCCTCCCCTTGCCTGTCTTAATGTGGCTATATGATCAACATTTACGCAAAGATTGACTTTACTCATTAAATCCCCCCGAGGAAATTATTTTACTAATCAGTTGATTTTTTGTTTAATAATTCGATGTTTAATGATTCAGGTTTTATTTTAATTATTGATGATTTAATGTCTGCTGAATAATTTAATTTCACAAGGCTGCTGGAAATAGTTATTTCACCCTGATTACTCAATAATGAAATGTCAATAGAGTTATAATCAATATGTGCTCGAAAATCACTTTCTTCTGGTCGAGCGGCTTCAGGGGTTTTTCTAATATATATTTTGATAACTGATGGAGAAACTCTGATTATTCCTGATCCGGGACTGTTTAATAATTGTAAAGGTACCTTTACAATATGCAAATTCGAAACATTATATACTGGGATTTTAACTTGCAGGGAATCAGGTTCAACTTTGATATTTTTAAAATCGCTGATATCAGCAGATACTGTCGAATTAATATTTTTTTTTGCTGAAGTAATTGCTAATGATTCAGTTGTAATAACATTTATAGCTGAAACAATTGATTCGGGGCCGCTTACTGTAACATAGGGTGGTATGATTGTCGATTGACCCAATATAAACGTATCAGGATCTTTATTTGATATATTAACTTTTACCGGTAATTTTTTTGATATTTTTTTTTCAATTGTCAGGGTTACAAATTTCTTACTTGTCTGCATTTCAATGTTATCAGGCAATTCGCCCCTTGATACCGATACAGGATATTGAGCAGTCTTGTTAACCTTGGGATTCTGAAGATTAACAAATACCTTGATGTTCTTGGTATTGATATTTCTTAAAAGATCCTTTTTCCCTTTAAAAGTAACTGTTATAAGTGGAGGTTCCTTTTCAATTACTACTAATGATTCATGTATGTTTTTATAGTCAACTGGTATCTTAAAAGTTACTTCACCAACTTGTGTGTTAACAATGTGAGCCCACAATATAACAGCCAGGAGTAGACTTATCAGTTTTGGTATAAGATCATGTGTATTGATAATATTTCTTATTTCTTCGAAAAATCTATTCATTTGATAGAGTATTTCTCCTCATATGCAGTCTTGGGATTCATAAAATATATTATCATATTTTTTATATCAGAAACTTTAATTTTGGAATAGAGCTTCCCATTTACCATAATTGAAATATTACCGTTTTCTTCAGATGTTACAAGTACCAGCGCGTCAGTCTCTTCGGCAATACCAAGTGCTGCACGATGACGTGCACCATGATGCTTTTTTAATTGTTTAGAATCACTTAATGGCAGATAGCATGCCGCTGAAGAAATTCTTCCTTCTTGAATTATTATAGAGCCATCATGTAACGGGGTGTTTGGATAAAATATTGTACGAATAATTTCTTCGGAGATACTTGAATTTATTATAACACCTGACTCAACATAACTTCGAAGTCCGGTATTTCGCTCAATGACAATGAGTGATCCAATTTTTTCTTCTGACATGGCAATTAACGAGTTTACTAATTCATCAAGTTGAAATGCTTCGCTTGTAATTGCGTTTGATATCCAGTTTCTTTGACCGAATTGTGTAATCAATCTTCTTAACTCAGGCTGGAAGAGTATAATCACTGTGATTACTACATACGAGGTGAGATTGGTAATAAGCCAGTTAAGTGTATCAAGTCTGAATAATTGCGATAATATAGCCACAATAAAGATTATAATGACGCCTTTTAATAATTGTATGGCACGGGTATTTGAAAGAAAGTTGTATACCCAGTAGAATATAAAGGCGACTATCAGTATATCTAACACGTTTCTGAAATAGCTCCAGAAAGCAACAATATACTCTATTATATTTTGAGTTACTTCAACCATCTGTTTGCACTACCTTTCGAAACATTTTTACTGCCTGGATGGCAAGGTAATGTTCATGTACATCATGTACTCTTATTATATCAGCTCCATTATATAATGCAATTGAATTCAAGGCCAGTGAGGCTGGTAAACTATCCTCATTTCCAATATAAAGATTCGATATTAATGATTTTCTCGACAGACCAACAAGAACAGGATATCCAAGATTTCTAAATACCGGAATATTGTGTAATAATGCGTAATTGTCCTCAAGACTTTTTCCAAAACCAATACCCGGGTCAATGATTATTTTATTCTTATCAATACCTGCATTTTTTGCAATGTTGGTTTTGTTTTCCAGAAAATTATAGATATCATGTATTATAGAATCATAATCAGTTTGGTATTGCATAACATCCGGTGTTCCCTTCATATGCATGAGAACAATCCAGGCATTATGCTTTGCAATTACTTGCGGCATGGTCGAATCAAGTGAGAAAGCGCTAATATCATTGATCATAGAGGCCCCTGTATTCAGAACCTCGTCGGCTAAGCCGGCTTTATAAGTATCCACAGATATGAAAGTATCGAATTCTAAAACAGCTCTTTCGACTACCGGACAGACCCTGTCCATTTCCTCCTGCAGGCTTACAGGCTTTGCTCCGGGTCTTGATGATTCACCGCCGATATCAATTATATCAGCACCAAGATTTACCAGGTCGCTGATCCGACGCAACGCATTATCTATGTCATTGTAATTGCCGCCGTCAAAAAAAGAATCAGGTGTGATATTGACTATTCCCATAATAAGGGGGTATTCCCCCAATGTTGTATTCTGTTTTGTACTCATAAAGCAATTTTTACTGATACAATATTATTGTATCCATAATCAATCTTGTCATAGGCAAAAGCGTATGCAATTTCGGTTCCCCATATGGAGAAAGAAACACCACTGGTAAAAAATGAATCGTTCAGTCCGAGGTATATAGCCATAAATTGTGAAAGATCATATTGCATTCCCACGTTTATTTCGTATTGTTCCTGTTCAATTTTTTTTACTCCACTGAATGCAATTATAAAGTCAGATCCTCGGGTTGTAATAGCTGCACTTAGTTTCATGGACATGTTGCCCAGGTCATACTCTTTATCAACATCGGGATAATCATCCATGGGGTATAAGCCTGTTCCTATGTCTTGAAGGACAAAACCAACTTTAAAAAAGGGAATAATTTCTGTTTGCACACCCAGGTCGGCTCCAGCCCCCGAGTAGGAATATTCACCGATTTTTTCATACAAACCCTTGATGGAAAGGCCCACTGCAGTATTTCCAACATATTTACCGTATGAAAGGTATCCAACATTACCACTGTAGGCTGTTGTTCCGGTCTTGTTTCCATCAACATCACGTGTAACAATGTCATCAGAACGTATGGTATATAACCCTGCGCCAAATACTCCACCCCACAGGCTAAAGCCTGCGCCAGCAAACCCTGCTTCACGTTCAATGGCAAGCATGGCTCCGGATGCAACTATCTGTGCCACTCCATCCCTGTCTTCCCCTTCTGAAAAAGTAACAAGATCCTCTTCTTTTATATCATCAACATCACCTTTTCTGGCTCTCTCTTTGATCTCATCAATGGAAGGAGATTCTTTTCCCCTGAGATCACAAAGGCCGGCTGGATTCCAGTAAATGGCGAAGGCATCATCAACTATAACCTCAGCAGCTTTACCAAGGGCAACGTATCGAGCACCTACCCACCCTGTCCGTGTGTAACTTGCCCTGCTGCCAGCGTCTTCACCTGCCAGGAGTATATTAAAACTAAATAAAATAAAAATAATTATGTATATGCATTTCTTCATTATATTATATCCGTGTAATAATACATCTACTGAACAATAATACGTATCATTTTTTTACCGTAATTGCCGTCGTTACCCTTTATTTCAACTTTTAGTATGTAAAAACCTGGTTTTACCACTCTTCCTGAACCATTTCGTCCATTCCACGTAGCATTGCCCGCCGACTTTATTGTTCGCACTAAATCGCCATTTATATCGTACACTGTGATAAGAATTGGGTCAGCAGAAGGATTGTCGATGGTAAGTTTTGAATGTACTGAAGGTTTAAATGGTACAGGATAGGCAATTACCTGTTTCATGTCGTAACAATATCCTTGTGGTATAAAACAGGTGGCCAGTATCATTGAGATTATAAGAAGTTTAACTGTTTTTTTCATTGGTTATGTTTTCCGAATATGATATTCATAATTATTTAAAAGTGAAATAATAAGTAACTCTTATCCGTTCATTATTTTTTTAAAAAAACAGATAAAAAAAAAGCGGTCAACAAATATTTCCAATATGTCATTAATAAAACTTGAAAATGATGACTTTTTGTTCATAAGAAGTAATTATGGGCATCGTTCACAATGGTATCGATGGAATCGAAGATTTGTTGCAAGCTTTGATTAGTAATATTTGAATCTGGATTTATGGTACAATGACATAAAAATTCTATGTTACCTTTTGGGCCTGTGATTGGTGAAAATGTCAGATTATGTACAACGACACCTGTTTCAGCAAGTGCAGGTAATACCTCTTTTAGAATGTCAATATGACTGGTTTTATTACGGACAACTCCTTTTTTATGCTGACCATATTCCGCCTCGAACTGTGGCTTGATTAATAATATCGAATCTACATTGCGGAAAATTGTAACAAGATGTGCAACAACCTTGACAATCGAGATGAATGAGAGATCAGCAGTAATGAGGTCAATTCTATTTTTGAAACTATCCTTTGTAAGGTTTCTCGCATTAGTCCGTTCCATAACAACGACTCTTGTATCCTGTCGTAAGCGATAATCGAGCTGTCCATAACCAACATCTACTGCATATACTTTTTCGGCACCTTTTTTTAAAAGGCAGTCTGTGAAACCACCTGTAGAAGAACCAAGATCAAGTATTGTCTTGCCATTCACATCGATATTAAAATCAATGAGAGCCTTCTCAAGCTTTTCACCACCGCGGCTTACAAATATTCCCCCCGGCCGTTGTACAATAATATTTTCTATACCAGTAACTGTTTGAGAAGGGACACGAATTGTCTCTCCGTCTACTTTTACCCAACCGGCGATAATCTCTCTTTTCGCTTTTTCCCTTGAGTCGGAAATGTTATGCTCTGCGAGGTATACGTCGAGGCGTGTTTTTTTGTTCATCAAAAGATATTTTCTTAATATTTTTAATAATTTTTTCTGTTAGAGACTCAGCGTCAAGTTGGTTAATTGCAAATAGCTGATCAGTTTTTCCATGGGGAATGAATTGATCCGGAAAACCACCATTAAACAGTAATTTATGTAAATTTCTGCTTTCGATTTGTGTATTTAAGTATTCTCCTATACCACCACCGATGTATGCGTTTTCAAGGGTAATGAAATATTTATGAGTCTCAATTATTTGATTGATTGTAATTGAATCCAGTGGTTTTAATGATAAGAGAGACACAACAGTTGCTGTAATATTCTGTTTACGTAATAGATTATTAACATCAATTGCTACTTGTGACATGTCACCAACAGCAAAAATGGCAATATCATTGCCTGTGATTAAAGTATTAATAGAAGGATAACTGAATTTATTAAATTGGTTAAATCGAATTTCACTTGAAGATGCTTCGCCCCTGGGATACCGAATCGCAATTGGTCCTTCGTCATATGATGCTGCAAAATATAACATATCACGGAGTTCTATACCGTTAGTTGGAGCAAGAAAAATAAAATTTGGTATGGTACGTATCAGGCTTATGTCGAGAAGACCATGATGGGTTTCTCCATCATCGCCAACAATACCAGCCCTGTCAATAAGCACTTTTACAGGCAAATTCATTATACCAACATCATGAACAAGCTGATCATATGCACGTTGTAAAAATGTCGAATAAATTGATACAAATGGCTTGAATCCATTTTTAGCAATTGATGCTGCCATCGTTATTGCATGCTGCTCACATATGCCTACATCAAAAAATCGTTCAGGAGCTATTTTTTCAAATTCATGCAGGCCGGTACCCAGTTTCATCGCTGCTGTTATACCAATAATTTTTTTATCTTTTCTTGCAATAGTGGCGAGGGTCTTGCCTGCTATGCTGGAGAAGTCAAGATTGCTTTTTTTTGATAATTGCTTACCTGTTTTAATGTTAAATGGCCCTGTACCGTGAAAAAGTGCTGGTTTTTTTTCTGCCGGTTCGTAGCCTTTTCCTTTTTTCGTATATACATGTATTATTTTGGGACCGACGTTGATCTGGCTTATCCGTTGCATCATTTCAACAAGCATATGTATATTATGACCATCAACCGGCCCGAAATACCTGATACCCAGATCTTCGAAAAAACTTCCAGGTAAAAATATTCCTTTTATTCTAGCCTCTATTTTATCAAAGAGATTAAAAATCTTTATGCCATAACGAGGAATTCTTCGTATAAAATCATATGATTTTTTACGAAGCTTGTTGTACATACTTCCTGTTATAATCCTGAGAAGATATTCAGATAGAGCTCCAACATTTTTATCAATGGAATGCTCATTATCATTAAGAATTATTATAACATCCTTTTTAAGATGACCAATCTGGTTTAATGCTTCAAAAGCCATACCTGCGGTAAGTGATCCGTCTCCGATAACCGCAATGACCTTGTTGTTATTCTTATGCAGATCCCGGGAAATTGCCTCACCAAGTGCAAGTGATAGTGAAGTACTACTGTGTCCGGTGTTATAACAGTCATGGGGTGATTCAGAAATTTTCGGGAAACCACTGATACCTTCAAAAGTACGCATTGTTTTAAAAGTATCTTTTCTTCCGGTGAGAAGCTTGTGCGCGTAGCTTTGATGTCCTACGTCCCATATTATTTTATCAATGGGAGAATTGAATATATAATGTAATGACAGGGTCAGTTCAACTGTGCCAAGTGAAGAAGACAGGTGGCCGCCATTTTTTGATACAACATCAATTATTTCTTTTCTGATGTCAAAAGCAAGAATCTCAAGTTGATCCATTTTAAGTGTTTTCAGGTCTTTGACATCATGTATGTCTTCGAGAAGTGACACAAATATATTCCAATATTATTAAAATTTACACGAATAAATATTTTTTATGTTATAGCTGTTTTGTCAAGGATATCTTAACTCATTTTATCACAAGTCGATCGATTCCTAAAGTTTTTCCTTCAGGTGAAAAGGTTAAAATCACCCCATTAATTCGATTATCTCCAGTAGCGACTTCAAAACGTATTCTTGTCTGATTAAGGAAATTATCAATCGACTTCTCCTTGTTCATGCCTATTACAGAGTTAAATGAACCAGTCATGCCAATATCGGATATATATGCTGTACCTCCGGGTAATATTTCGTTATCGGCGGTTTGCACATGTGTATGAGTTCCACACACCGCAGAAGCTCTCCCATCAAGATACCACCCGAAAGCCTTTTTTTCTGATGTGGCTTCAGCGTGAAAATCAACGATTATGATATGTTTCTCATCATCAATATTACTGTAAAGTTGATCAAATTTTCTGAATGGACAATCAATTGGTTGCATCTCGACTCTTCCCTGAAGGTTCATTACGGATATTTTTGGTGACGTATTGCTGAGGGTATATATACCAGATCCAGGTGCAGTATCAGGATAGTTGGCTGGTCGTAGGAGCCGTGGTTCTTTTTCCAGCATATCGGTAATTGACTTATTATTCCATACATGATTGCCAGTTGTAATAACATCAATGCCACAGTCGAATAATTCTGATGCAATATCCGGAGTTATAGAAAGACCACCTGCAGAATTTTCACCATTAGCAATAACTGTATTGATTTTATAGGATCTGGAAATATCAGCAAGTTTATTTTTAATTATTTTTCTTCCAGGTTTACCAACAATATCACCAATCATGAGTATTTTTATTTCGTAATTATCCATATATCACTTATTATAATATTAAATTATTGAATTGCGTAGTAAAAAAAGAAACAGGATGACAACCCTTGAAGGCTGTCATCCCCATTCTTATTAATTTTCCGGACTCTACAATGATACAATATCATTTAGATTACCGGGAATTATTTTGCGTAATCAACTATTCTCGTTTCACGAATGACAGTTACTCTTACTATTCCGGGATATTTAAGTTCTGATTCAATTTTTTCAGCAATCTCCCTTGCAAGAATCTGGGCTTTTTCATCGTTTACAAGCTCATTGGAAACCATAACCCTGATTTCTCGGCCGGCCTGTATAGCATAGCATTTATCAACACCCTTGAATGTAGATGCTATGTTTTCCAGATTTTCAAGCCTTTTAAGGTAGGTGTCAAGAGATTCACGTCTTGCACCAGGCCTGGAGGCAGAAATGGCATCAGCCACCTGAACGAGTATTGCTTCGAAGGTCTGTGGTTCCCTGTCATTATGATGAGATGCAATTATATTGATAACTTTATCATCTTCACCAAACTTTTTCGCCATTTCAGCACCAACTATGGCATGGGCACCTTCACCTTCAACGATGCTTCCCTTCCCAATATCATGAAGAAGTCCAGCGCGTTTGGCAAGCTGAACATTAAGCTTTAGTTCTCCTGCCATTATCCCGGCTATATTTGCAACTTCTTTACTATGTGAAAGCACACTTTGCCCATAACTGCTCCTGTACTTCAACTTACCGATTTGATACAGCGCATCTTTGCTGATTCCGGGTATTCCAAGTTCAAATGCTCCTCTTTCACCTTCATCAAGCATGCTCTCTTCAAGTTCCTCTGTAACCTTTTCTACAACTTCTTCAATTCTTGCGGGATGAATTCTTCCGTTTTGTATCAGTCTTTCAAGGGATAACCTTGCTATTTCACGACGAACCGGATCAAAACCGGATATGACAACAACCTCCGGGGTATCGTCAATAATCATATCCACACCGGTAAGATTTTCTAGAGTCCGGATATTTCGTCCTTCTCTTCCGATAATCCTGCCTTTCATGTCGTCTGATGGCAGAGACACAGTAGTGATGGTACTTTCAGATGTGTATTCCGAGGCACTTCGCTGAATAGCGGTGAGTACAATCTCTTTTGCTTTCTTGTCTGCTGTCCTTCTTGCTTCTTCGTCGATCTTGTTGATCAGCTTAATTGATTCAAAACGTACTTCATTTTCCAAATTTTTTAAAAGAAGTTGTTTTGCTTCGTCACTGGTAAGTCCGGAAATTCTTTCAAGTTCCTTGCGATGATTTTCAAATTCTCTTCTTAATTCTTCTTCTTTTTCCTGATTTTCGCGCTCTCTTAACTGAAGAACTTTCTCCTGCTTTTCGAGTTCCTGAGTTCTATTGTCCAGGTTTTCTTCTTTTTGCAGAATACGTCTTTCAATATTCTGCAATTCAACTCTTCGTTCTCTCATCTCTTTCTCAAAAACATTCTTTTCTTTGAGAAGTTGATCTTTTGTCTCGATGAGGAGTTCTTTACGCTTGGATTCGGCATCCTTTATCGCATCCTGAACAATCCTGTGCGATTGTGATTCTGCAGAATTAAGCTTTATTTTGCCAAGATACGCCCGTATTGCGTATCCTGCTATACCTGTTACCGGGAGAGCTGCAATCAGGAGGATTGTCCCGACATTCATATGTATCCTCCTATCATAGTCATATTGTTTCACTCTACATTAACTAAATATACAGATATTATCACCTGTATACCTACAGATAATAGTATCTCGCAAACCGGAAGGGATCAGGAGGAAAACTTATCCTGCAGCTTTTTATTGACAAATTGAGGAACAAGTGGGGTTACATTGCCACCGTAACTGGCTACTTCCTTTACCATGTTTGAAGAAACAAATGAATATTCACTCTTAGCCATTAAGAAAGTTGTTTCAACACCTGGAGCAAGTTGCCTGTTCATGAGTGCTATTGCGTACTCATATTCAAAGTCAACGATGGCTCGCAATCCACGAATAATGATATCTATTTTCTTCTCCTTGCAAAAATCAGCAAGTAGACCTTCAAATGATACGATTTCAAGAGATTCGCATCCTTCATCATCGCAACATTTTGATAACATCTCAATCCTCTCCTCAACTGAGAAAAGAGGTTTTTTGTCACTATTTCGGGCAACTGCAACATAAAGCTTATCGCATATTCGCTTTGCCCTTTCTATGATATCAAGGTGACCATTGGTTAAAGGATCAAATGATCCAGGGTATATTCCAATTCGCATAAAAAGCCAGCCTATCCTCTCCGATTTCACAAAATAGTCCGATATGAATATTTTGTCAAGAAATATATACTATTCATGTTCTGATAATACCTATTGATATCTGACTGGTATTGAACTTCTTCTATCATGGGTAGAGCGATATGCGGATTTTTTTCTAAAATATGTTACAGCACTTACAAATCTTTCTTTCCAATATGAGTTGTTGATGCTGGCATATGATACTCTTTTACCAGAACTTGGCGCATGAATAAAACGATTACCACCCATGTATATGGCAACATGAGAAATGTTTTTACCGGATGTATTGAAAAAAACCAGGTCACCTGGCTTTGCATATCTTAGTGGTATTTCTCTTCCTCTTCTGAATTGATTAATTGAAGATCGCGGTAATTCATAACCGCTTTTGTAATACACATATTGTACATACCCTGAACAGTCAAAACCTGATGGACTTGTTCCACCATTTTTGTACTGAACTCCTATGTATCTTTCAGCTGTTTTTATTATATTCTTTCGTGAATTACCAAGATTGCTGAATTTATTATACCTGATTGTACCAGGTGGCACGCAACCGGTAATGATGAGAGTAATTATTATAGTCAATAATCCAGATATTTTCTTACAATTTATATTATTCATATTTTGATTATCGGTAATATAATATATTTTTTAAAATATACTAACAGGTTTATTTTCTTGACACTTATGAAAAGAGTACTATCTTTATTTAATACAATGAGAATTAATTATAACCTCGTAATTCAATTGAGTTTCCAAACAAATATTTATAAAAATTATACAAGGGAGCAATAATGAGTAAAAATACATCTATGTCAGTTGAAAATGACCAGATTACATTTCTCGAATACGACCCGGCCCTGCCCTATAAAGTTAAAGATATTTCACTTGCCAGGGACGGTAGAGTTGAGATGGAACTTTCAGAAAATGAAATGCCTGGTCTTATGGCTGTTCGTGAAAAATACGGCAAAGAAAAGCCATTAAAGGGATTAAAAATAATGGGTAGTCTGCATATGACAATTCAGACTGCAATGCTTATCGAAACACTGATTGAACTGGGGGCCGACGTACGTTGGGCTTCCTGTAATATTTTTTCCACACAGGATCATGCAGCAGCTGCAATAGCGGAAGCCGGGGAAGCTGCAGTATTTGCATGGAAAGGAGAGACACTTCGTGAATACTGGTGGTGTACAGAACAGGCATTGATCTGGCCAGACGGTACAGGCCCGGATTTGATTGTTGATGATGGTGGTGATGCCACAATGTATGTACACCTTGGTGTTGATGTAGAGAAGGATCCATCAATACTTGATAAAGAATATGATAATCCTGATATGGCATGTTTAATAGAAAGACTGGCAGTATCATACAAAAATGAACCAGGTAAATGGTCAGCTATAGCTAAAAAGATTCGTGGTGTATCCGAAGAAACAACTACGGGTGTTCACAGGTTATACCAGCTTGCGAAAAATGGTGAATTATTGTTTCCTGCTATAAATGTTAATGATTCTGTTACAAAGTCAAAATTTGACAATCTTTATGGTTGTCGTGAATCACTTGCTGATGGAATAAAACGTGGAACTGATATTATGATTTCCGGTAAAGTAGTAGTTGTATGCGGTTATGGCGATGTGGGCAAAGGCTGTGCTCAGTCAATGAAAGGTTTTGGTGCTCGTGTAATCATAACAGAAATTGATCCCATCTGTGCTCTTCAGGCAAGTATGGAAGGGTACGAGGTTAAGACGCTTAATGAAGTTATAACACAGGGTGATATATTTGTTACTGCCACCGGATGTTGTGATGTAATTACCGGGGAACACATGGAAAAAATGAAAAACGAAGCAATCATGTGTAATATAGGTCATTTCGATAGTGAGATACAGATGAGCTATCTTGAAAATTCTACCCAGTGCAAAAAAACAACTATAAAACCACAGGTTGATGTGTGGACATTGAAATCGGGAAATTCAATCATTGTACTTTCAGAAGGAAGACTTGTTAATCTAGGTAATGCTACAGGTCATCCAAGTTTTGTTATGAGTAATAGTTTTACTAATCAGACACTGGCGCAAATTAAACTTGCCAGTGAAACACTTGATAACCAGGTATATACACTCCCTAAAGAACTTGATGAGGAAGTTGCTCGATTACACCTTGGCCGTCTTGATGTACATCTTGAAAAGCTAACACCAAAACAGGCTGAATATCTTGGCGTACCAGTTGAAGGTCCATATAAGCCGGATCATTATCGTTATTAACATTTCGTCACTGGTTATTCATAAGAAAAGGCAACGTTTAAGCGTTGCCTTTTCTTATGCAGGTTTACGTATTGATGATTAATCCTTAGGATACATGCTTTCGATCTCTTTTGCATATTTTTCATCAATGATTCTTCTTTTCAATTTGAGAGTTGGTGTGAGCTCTCCAGTCTCCTGGCTCCATTCAGCGTCCAGAATCTTGAATTTTCTTATTTGCTCGACACGTGCAAGATTTTTGGTGTATTTATCTATTTCGTTGCTTATTAACTCATTCACTTCGGATTTTTTGATAAGATCGGTATTATCAGTGAACTGTATGTTTTTACGCTTCGCCCATTTCTTGACTTCATCAAATGCGGGTATTATCAACGCCGATAAATATTTTCGTTTATCACCGATGATGGCAACCTGCTCTATATACTTGGACTCCTTCAGGCTGTTTTCTATATTCTGAGGAGATATGTTTTTACCACCTGCAGTAACAATAATATCTTTAATTCGACCCGTGATAGCAAGTCGACCCATTTCGTCGATTATACCGATATCTCCCGTTCTGAAGAAATTATCCTTAGTGAAAACTTCTTTAGTAGCGGCTTTATTTTTGTAATAGCCTTTCATAACCTGAGGGCCTTTAATTAGTATTTCTCCTTCGTCGGATATTTTTACTTTTGTATTTTTCAATGGCGGACCAACTGTACCGGGTTTAATTATTCCAGGTCTGTTGACGTTAGTTACCGGGGTTGTTTCTGTGAGTCCAAACCCTTCCAGTATAACAATACCCATCCCAAGGAAAAACTCTGCGTCAGACACTGCTAATGGTCCACCACCGGATACAGCAAGACGCAGCCTGTCAAAGCCAAGTGTTTCTTTAAGCTTGGACCAGATGATTTTATCAGCAATATCTACTTTCTTACCCAGAAGTCCTCCAGGTTTTTTATCCTGGCACACATATGGAAGATTCTTTGCGGCAACATTCATTGACCAGTTGAACAGTGATTTTTTAATACCTTTTGCATCAGAAACTTTAGATAGTATTCCTGAATGAATTTTTTCGTAAAGCCTGGGAACACTTACCATACATGTTGGTCGAACTTCAGCAAGATTTTCCTGTATGGTAGAAAAATCCTGTGCATAGGCAATTTTTGCACCTACACTCATGGCTAGATAATAGCCGGATGTTCTTTCAAGTGAATGCGATAATGGAAGAAAGGATAGAAATACATCATTTTCTGTAACATAATCACTGAAGTCTGCTAATATCTGTTTAACATTGGATACGAAATTATTATGCGTAAGCATAACTCCCTTTGGGTTACCTGTTGTTCCTGATGTATAAATAAGGGTCGCAAGATCTTCAGATTTTATTGCTTTTATACGTTTTTCAAAATTTCCTTTGGTCTTATATTGGGCACCCTTCTCCATTGCTTTTTCAAGTGTTATCACACCTTGTTTTTTCTTAGTGTAATCATCAAATATTACCAGCTGTGCAAGTTTTGGTAACTTTTTTCTGATCTTGAGTACCCTGTCTAAATGATCTTCTGTACCGCAGAAGCATATTTTACTGTCTGAATCTTCAAGAATATACAATGCTTCATCAGGTGAGTTGGTGGCATATATAGGAACGTTTACAGCACCGATAGACAAAATTGCCATATCAGCAACGTACCATTCATACCTGTTTGATGCAAATAACGCAACTTTGTCACCTTTTTTGATCCCCTGATCGAGAAGATAATACGCGGTGTTCAGGATTTTTTCATTCATTTGCTTCCATGATAAATCAGTGTATGCATCGCCTTTTTTATATGCAACGCATGGTTTGTCACCAAATTTGGTAACATTATTCTGAAATATCGCAGCAACCGATGTTTCTTTAAGTTTAGCCATAGATACCTCCATAAAATAAGTATACTGGTTTTATATTTATTATTTTTATAATGCAATTCATGAAAGGGGGTTTCTTTTGGAAAAAAATATACATTGGAGTTATAGTATGATAATAAATTTTTAAGATTGTCAATAAAGATATTACTCTTACATGAAATTTTTATCAATACCTGTTATTTGTCCGCTTCTGGTAAGTATATTGTGAACTCAGAACCAATACCCGGAGTGCTTTCAATTTTTAAGTCACCATTGTAATTTTTAATAATTGAATATGTTATAGACAAACCAAGACCCGTTCCTTCTTTTTTCTTTGTAGTAAAAAATGGTTCAAATATTTTATGCAGGTTTTCATCCTTTATTCCTGATCCATTATCAATGACAGAAATAGCAATATATTTGTGATCATCTCCAACTACAGATGTTCCTATGCGGATTACTCCTTTTGATTTATCTTCAATTGCATCATCAGCGTTTGTCAGTATATTCATCATAATTTGTATTATTCTTGTTTTTGGCATTAAAATTTTCGATTTACCAGAATTCAATCGCATAATTATATTTATGCCTTTTTTCTGAATATTTTTAATTAATATTTTTAAAGGATATGTTTTCAAAATTTCATCCATGATTATTTCATCATTTTGTAAACTGGCAGGTTTTGAATAATCTTTCAACTGTTTCACGATACCACTAATTCTGCGGATCTCATCCTGTAATGACGTAATAAGCTCTATGATTTCTGGTGTAGAATTTCCAGTGGCTTCTGATGCATCCTTAAGTTCTTCAAGGTCGAGCTGCATAATTGACAGAGGGTTGTTAATTTCATGGGCGACCCCTGCAATTATTCTACCAATTGCCACAAGTTTTTCATACCTGTCCAATGCCTCCTGCATAGATTCCTGTTCTTCTATTGATCTTATTTTCTCGATTGTAATTGATGCAAGGTTTACAATCCCTTTTATCATACTTTTAGCTATATTATCAAAGTATTCCGGACGTGCCCTGAATGCCATTATTATAATAGCTGATAATTGATTATTTGTCTCAACAGGAATAAAGAGTGCGGACTTATAGCTTTTCAAACCTGGTAATAACTCAATATCTTCGTCATTTAATTCTGTTAATGTGTCTTCAATAAAAATCATTTTCCTTGTATTTACGAGTTTTTGTATAATGAGAGATGTCTTCTCGCTTAACACAATATCACTAATTTTTAGAAACGAATCATGGGAGAATTGCGAAATAAATCTCTCCTGGTTTCTAATAAATATTTCAATATTATCCGGTTCCATAATGGAAATCAATTCGCGTCCCATGGTAGCTATCAAATCTTCAACAATATCACTTTTCATAAATTGAGTTGATATTCTTGTGTAAGAATCAATTAATTTTATTATTCTATTGTTTTGCCTTTTGAGTTCCTTTTCAATATTCTTTTGTTCTGTAATATCACGAATAAATGCAAAATTACCAACTAATGTACCATCAGGATTTGTGAGCCTGGACATTGAGACCTGCACATCAATTTTCTTTCCGTCGATTCTCAATAATTCTTTTTCAAATATTACCGGTAAGCCGGTTTGAGAAATCATTCTTAATATTTTAGATTGCTGTGTTTTAAATTCAGGAAGAGTAAAGTCAAAGATAGTCTTACCTTTCAGTTCTTTTCCAGTTCCACCAATAATATCCAAAAAGGCGTCATTAAAATCTATATATTCATTATTCTCGTTTAAAAGAACAAAACCAAGGTTTACAGTTTCTATAATATTTCGATTGTAATTTCTTTCTTTTATGATGATGTTGTTTAATTTTGTAATTTCTGTTATCTCTTTTAAGAAACCATATACACGCTCATTAGTACCAGCCTGGCTGGAAAGATGATTGATGCTTACAAGAAAATATCTTTTAAGATTATTTCTTGTGACTCTTACTTCAAGATTTTCAGAATTATGTGTACGAAATACTGTGGATACCTTTTTCATTAATTGAGATCTTGATTTTTTGTCAAATAGATCTGAAATATTCAGCTTATTAATAATAACATCGTCTGTAATATCAAATAGTAACCTGAAAGATTGATTGCAGTCTACAAGCTGATTCTTTCTATTGATAACAAAAAAACCATCAGTTGAGTTGTCTATAATACTTTTAAAATAATTCCTTTCTTTTTCCAGGCTTTCTTCAAGATTTTTAATATCAGTAATATCATGTGCTATGCACACAAAGGAACCGGACATAAATGCTTCTTCGTTAGAAAACAGGGGATAAATAAATACCCGTAATACGTGACGTTCACCATCTCTTTGCGAAGAAATCTCAAAGTTTGTAAACATTCTTTCAAGCTGATCAGGTCCGAATTCTAACAAGTCATAAATAGTTCTGTTTTGTAATTCATCGTTATCAATATCGAAAAACAGTAAGAACGAATTATTGGCGTATTGTATTTCACCATCTTTCGAGAATATACTTACAAGGTTGCGGGATTTTTCAATGGCATTTTCAAAAACTTTCAACCATTTATGCTGGTCCATTAAATAATTGAGATCACGCATGATAGATATCTTGTAAAGCGCATTGCCAGACAGGGTGACTGGAGAATTGATAATATCATATGTAATTGCGTTTTTTTGTAACTTCATTTCATAACGTACTGAATTTCCATCCATAACAAGTTTTAATTTGCATCCGGGACAGGGAGAATCTGATTCATTAAAAATCCTGTAACATTTTTCTCCAACGGCATTGCCATAAATCTTCATTATTGCTGGATTCATATATTTAATAACGTGATTTGAATCAGTTATATGAACAAGGTCGTCCAGTGAATCAAGTACTTTGAAAAATGAATTATCCACATTTATGTCAAACCGGGTTGAGTTGTCGCTTGAATCAAAAGAATCATCTTTATTGTTTATTGAAAAATGTAAATTGCCTGATCGTATGGTTTCAATTTCAAATATATCAATTATATCAATTACATATTTGTTGCCATGTGCCCATTGAATACGAAGAAAATTGCCTTTTGATAGTTCGTTTACATAAAAAATATTATTTACTTTGCCTTTATTGGTTTTAAGAAAAGAATATAATTTTTTTAACTCCCGTTCAGGTATGTTAAATAAGTTGCGGATCCGGGTTGTTCTGGATATGTCTTTTGAAGATTTAATCATTGAAATATCACAATGGAAATATGAATTATTTGCAAATATTACATAACCCCCACTATCCACAACAACTAATGGTCTGGGAATAAGCTCAAATGCAGCATATTTGTTTTTGAAGGAAAGATATTTCCTTATTTTGAACATACAATAAGATTATCCTTTTAACAGTAAAAGTACATTGATAAATTCATTCAATTTTATAACTTTGTCAAGCTAAAGAAAAGATGATTAAAGCACGCCTATCATATATCAGCAAAAATACTTGACATCAAACTATTTCACCATCCAATCTTCTTAATTAAGATTATAAATGGCAGGAGTCCAACGTGGCTGACGATAAGAAAAAAAAGAAACCAGCTGAAGAAATTGAAGATTCATCGGGATCAAGTAAAAAAAAATCATCAACTGGTAAGTCTTCAACCGGGAAAAAGTCGACTACGAAGAAATCGTCTACGAAGAAATCGTCTGC
>CAZVRB010000002.1:0-14946 GCA_964629365.1 uncultured Leptospiraceae bacterium | reverse complement strand
AAGAAATCGTCTGCGAAGAAATCAGCTGCGAAGAAATCGACTACTAAGAAGTCATCTGCAAAGAAAAAAACACCAAGTGCAGCAAATATAAAAAAATCTACTAACTCGTCATCAAAAAAAAAGAAAACACGCCGTGAGCTTGCACAAGAGACTGTTACCAGTTCAGATGACGAATATAGTGATGACTATATAGATCCAGATGCAGCAGATCGTGGTGATGAACCAAAAAGTGTCGTTACTCACCTGGATGAATTCAGATCTCGACTCATGTATTCATTGTTGGCTATCATAATTGTGTCGCTGGGCAGCTTCTTTTTCTCAGAATATATTCTTAATTTTATAAACAGACCGTATCTTGCAACCGGACATAAATTAAATGTCTTTAATCTCACCGAAGGATTTATATTAAGACTGAAGGCGGCATTTATTGCTGGAATATTTGTTGGTCTTCCCGTAATCGTATTCCATTTATGGAGATATATATTACCCGCAATAAACAAACAAGACAGAAAATTCGCAAGACTCTCAATAATTGCGGCAATCATACTATTGTACGGTGGTATGGCTTTCACTTATTTCTTTATTTTACCCTTTGCTGTTAAAATGCTGTTAAGCTTTACCCCTGTAGATATGACAAACACTATTGGTGCCAGTAAGTATCTGAGTTTTGTTCTCCTGTTCTCTCTTGGAATGGGAATTATGTTCGAGCTTCCAATAATTATTATGATACTCACCAGGATCGGCATTGTTTCACCCGCATTCTTAATAAGCAAACGTAAGTATGCAATTATATTATTGTGGATTATATCTGCTATGATTACCCCGCCGGATATTCTAACCCAGTCAATGATTGCAATTCCACTGATGCTTCTTTATGAACTGTCTATCATAATCTCCAAAGTGATGGTGAAAAGGAAGAAAAAGAAAGAACTTGAAAAGTTAACCTCATAAAATATTGACTTTTAATTGAAGTTGCGCCACTATAAAAGTGTTGGAACTTATAATTCACTCCACTATGGAACAAAATTTCATATTCAATTTACGAGGTGTAATATGGCAATAAAATATATTGACCAGCTTGATTTAAAAAACAAGAAGGTATTGATACGTGTAGATTATAATGTACCGTATGACAAGTCCATGAACATCACAGATGATTCACGTATTAAGGCTACACTACCAACACTCAAGTATTGCCTGGATCAAAATTCAATTGTTATTCTCATGTCACACCTGGGAAGACCTAAGGGTGAAGTTGTACCGCAAATGAGTCTTAAACCTGTATCTGAAAGGCTTTCTGAAATTCTTGGTAAAGAAGTAAAGTTTATTGATAAATCAATAAAAGACGGAATTGGCGATATTATTTCATCCCTTAATCCTGGTGATGTGGTTCTTCTTGAGAATATAAGGTTTTACCCGGAAGAGAATAAGAATGATGAAGAATTTGGAAAGCTTCTTGCCTCATTTGCGGATACCTATATCAATGATGCATTTGCAACTGCACACAGGGCTCATGCTTCAAACAATGCGGTAACACGCTATGTTGATGAATGTGCTGCAGGTTTTTTAATGAAGAATGAAATTGAATATTTCAAAAAAGCATTATTAAAACCAGATCGTCCAGTTTCATCGATAATTGGTGGGGTAAAGATATCTACAAAAATTGAAGTACTTAAAAATATACTGGATAAGGTTGATAATCTATTAATTGGTGGCGGAATGTCCTATACATTCCTGAAATCAAAGGGCTATGATATAGGAAAGTCTGTGGTGGAAGAGGATCATCTTTCAACAGCAAAGGAAATAATGGAAATGGCTGAAAAGAATAATGTAAAATTATATCTACCCGACGACATCATAGTTGCTTATTCATTTGATAATCCTGATGGGAAAAAGGTGGCTGATGCTGATAAGATCCCTACAGATATGGAAGGTGTGGATATAGGACCCAAAACAAGAATAAAATATGCTGATATAATCAGGAATTCAAAAACTGTTATATGGAATGGACCAGTTGGTGCATTTGAGACAAAAGAGTTCGCGGAAGGAACAAATGAGCTAGCCAGTGTGGTAGCTGAATCTGATTGTTTAAGCCTTATAGGCGGCGGTGATACAGGGTCAGCGTTGATTGAGTCTGGTTATGCTGATAAAATGTCATATATTTCTACTGCCGGTGGAGCATTTCTTGAGTTGATGGAAGGAAAAACACTGCCTGCATTTGAAGCGCTTGATAAATGATGCATGATGATCTACATCAATATCTTAAAAAAAGGAGATGATAAAACATCTCCTTTTTTTATGAACTACACGGTAGTACTAATAAACTTTATTTGACCTTGTCCAGATATTCATATCGTCTGCTTTCTGCACAAGCTCGTCTCTAAAATCAGGATGAGATATATCTATAAGGGCTTCTGCTCTTTCCCATGTAGATTTTCCCTTTAATTGAGCGATACCATACTCAGTAACAACATATTGAACGATTGATCTTGGAACAGTAACGATAGCACCCTGTTTTAACGTAGGAACAATACGTGAATTCATGTTGCCTTCCCTGTCAGTATGAGTTGAACTCAAACATATAAACCCCTTTCCTCCATGAGATCCGAATGCTCCGAATATAAAATCTAATTGTCCGCCGGTACCAGACTTATGTGCGGTTCCAACTGATTCAGAGCAAACCTGGCTAAACAAATCTACTTCAATGGCATTATTCACTGCGACTACCTTGTCATTAAGAGAGATAATTCTTGGATCATTAATGTAGTTTACAGGATAGGAGGCACAAGTGGGATTATGATGAAGAAATTCGTATAACTTGTTTGTTCCCATTGCAAAGGTATAGCTCATTTTAAACTTATCAATGTTCTTCCTGGAACCTGTTACTCTACCGGAATTGTAAAGATCAACATACGAGTCAACCAGCATCTCGGTATGTACACCAAGATCTTTTATATCACTATCAGCAAGCATTTTGCCTACTATATTCGGTAAACCTCCAATACCCAGTTGAAGACATGAACCATCTTCAATTTCAGCAAGCAGGTGCTTGGCAATCTTTTTATCAATTTCAGTAGGTTCAAGAGGAGGAACTTCTGGTAATGGAGAATTGTTACCATCAACAATATAATCTACACGTGATATGTGTATTGATTCCTGATTACCGCCTAGACAGTAAGGAACATTTCTGTTTATTTCAACTACAATTTTTTTAGCCTTGCTTATTACACCAGATGTTACAGAGTTCGCGAGACCATAATTAAAATATCCCCGCGGGTCCATGGGCCCGACCGTCAGGTATACTACATCAAAATCCAGGTACTTCCTGATAATTCTTGGTCCCTGATGATAGGTAACAGGTACATAATTACAAAGATGATTATCATATAATCGACGTGAAACAGTACCAAAATGAAAGTCATTTAGTATAAAATGATTTCTTTCAGGGTCTACTTCAACAACTTTTGGTACTTTCGTGTAACACACACTACGAATATCAACATTTTCAAGCTCATGTACTCTTTTTGAAAGTGCCTCATCACATGCTTCAGGAAAAAGAACAAATTCACCATAGAATACCATATCACCTGATTTAACCAGTTCAGCAGCCTGGTCAGGAGTTATTTTCTTTTTTTGGAGTTCCCAGTTTTCAATATCACCCATATCAAACCACCTTATTCAGCAATATAATATTATTTACTAGTGATATACTGTATCTCTTACTATGCATATATCTATATAAAATATTATAAATAAATACATATATATGTATTATTTATACTTACCATATTTAATTTATCTCAAGGATCCAGTATATCAATTATTCATGTTTCAGATTTATAAATATAAAAAAACTCCCCGCTATTTGTAATAAACGGGGAGTTTTGGTGTATATGATTATGTTTTAAATTTTACATACCAGGTATACTGGTAAATACACCCCTTGGATCAACTTCATTCCTGATAATATCCAGAATCTCCTTATCAGGCATTTCTGTAACTGGGATGTCACCATCAGGTTTAAGTAGTTCAAAACCGCATGCTGCCTGGCACAATTCGAATTCAACACCTGGTTGCAGTGTTTTTACCCTCATTCGCTTTGTCTCTGGTTCGAAGTCGAAGGTACCCACCTGTGAAACAACCGTGATTGGCCCATTGCCAAGTAACCCTGCCTTTTTCCTTGCATCACCACCATCGAGAAAACCTGGTGATGTGATAAAATCAACCTTCTCCACGAATTTTTGTGGTGACTGAAGTCCTACCAGTACCATGTTTTCTGAAAGTGAAGAAAGATCATTATTACCGCCTGATCCGGTAAGTCGATGATCAGGATTCAGCAGATCTTTACCAATCTGGTGAGTATTGACATTTCCATACATGTCAATCTGTGCGAAGCCAAGGAATGCCCTGTCAACATAACCATTATATATCTGGCCGAATGAATAAGGCATTTCCAGCACCATTGGTGATTTACGCCATGTAAACGGGCCACCAACTGACCATGGCATATCACCTTCCATTGGATCCTGCGCACCCGATTCATACACCATCATAATGTTTGGTGCATGGGTTTTACGGGCAAGAATGCCGGCTACCATCGGCAAGCCGGTACCTATATATACAACCTCGTTGTCATGTATCTGTTTTGAAAGTATATACGCAAGCATTTCTAAAGGGTTCATTGGTTTATCAGTATTACTCATAGAATTCCTCCTGCCATCAATTGATTACTGGATTTTAGTAAAACTTGACCTTCCTCATGTCTTCGGGCCATTCAGTTCCAGTCCATTCGTCATAAGAGAAGTTATAGCCTTCATCTTCGTTATCATATTCAGCAGCTTTTGTCTGTTTCCGTGATTCTGCTATCCACCTGGAGCCGCCTAGTTTATCAATGAATTCAAACTGGTCTTTAGTTTCATGAATCCAGTACTGAAGGAACTTCTCGAAGTTTTCATCTGATTTCATGCCATACCTGAATGCCATTTCCCACCATTGACGTGACCAGTAGTAACATCCAGGCATCTGACCGGGAACAGCTCCATAAGGCAGTTCAACAACAGCATCTACGTAAATGCCGGGTATACAGACACCCTCGCTACTGTTTCTTATGTCAGATTCAGGTACTATCTCTTCGGCAGTAATTATAAGTTTACGTGTAGCAGCTGCCATGGCAACATCGTTTATAGATGGACCATAAAACCTGGCATTGCCCTTCTTGTCGGCAGCGTGAACATGAATAAATGATACATCAGGATATATTGCTGGAATAAACATGCATGGATCATCTTCTTTTTTCATGGGGTGATTCATTACTTTTACATAGGGATTATGCCTGGCAATATCAGACCCAAGCAGTTGCTTGCTGAAAATTCCCGGCATTCCAAGTTGTGCAGCCTTGAAGCCCTGTGCCATGGAGCCGTGACTCCATTCAGATAATATTGATACATTTCCAGCCTTTAATTGTCGCAGGTAATTTCTATCAATACCACGCATTTCTGCTCCAAGATATGAGTTATGTGAATATCTTGCAACACCAGCATTGATCATGTATGTATGATTAGTATTAGGTGAGCTGCAAAACTGAAGGTTTTTTTTGCCCTGTCGGATCACTTCAAAATAACTTTGAATTGATGTCTTCACATAACAAAATCCACCATCAGTCATAATATCGCCATCTTCTACAAATTCGGCCACTGCTTCTTTAAGTGACATTCTCTTATCGTGTTTATACCTGTCTTTTTTAAGATGCGCCTTTCGGGCACTCTCAAAATCAACAAGACGTTCCAGTGTTGATGTATCTTCGATTTTTAAATTCTTTAATGCTTCTTTATTAAACTCAAAATTTCCCATATAACTCCTCCTGAAAACGTATGTTGCAAACTATTGACCGTCTGTATGGTTTTACAATATAGGAAAAAAATACCTCCTCATTTTATATTATTATAATTTGTAGTAATAAAATTTTATATCAATTTGTCAAGTATAATGTTCATGAAATTATAAATTATTATATTAGAACAACATACGATAATATTTATATATATAATATCATATATATAAATATATTCAAAATAATGTTAAATATTAACCATATGAAGTATACGTTAACGGTGAGTTACATAAAAGGGAGTTAACCGCTTATATTCTTTCTCTTCTTGATAATATTGTTTCGGGGTCAATTTCGCCAACTGTTTCAAAAATATAATCAGGCTGGTAGGGGTACTTGTCTAGAATATCAAGTGTGGTTACACCTGAAAGAACAAGACAGCAGGTCATACCGGCCTCAGATCCCCCAAGAATATCAGTGTCCATCCTGTCCCCTATCATGAAACAGTTAGCTGAATGGACATTCATTTTTTTACGAGCCCAGTACATCATTGCCGGATTAGGTTTCCCCAGGAAATACGGGGTTACCCCGGTAACTTTTTCAATCGGAGCTACCAGGGCACCACAGGCTGGTACCGGTCCACGTGTAGTAGGTCCGGTTATATCAGGATTAGTGGCAATAAATTTAGCTCCTTCCTGTATCAGAAGTGTTGCTTCAATAATACGTGAATAATCATATTCTTCTGTTTCGCCTATTATAACATAATCAGGATTTTTGTATGTTATCCTGATCCCATTTCTTTCAAGTTGTTGTACTAATCCTTTTCCACCGATTACATATGCCGAGCATCCAGGCTTCTGGTACACGAGAAAACTTGCAGTAGCCATTGCAGAGGTGTAAAACCTGTCTTTACTAACATCAATTCCAAGATTCAGCAATCGGTCCTGTAATTCTGAAGGAGTGAAGTAAGAATTATTTGTTAGAAACTGAAATGGATAGCCACCGGCTTTCAATTTTTCCACAAATTCCCTTGCGCCTGGAATAAGCGTATTCCCACGATTAATAACCCCGTCCATATCGATCAAAAAGGATTTTTGATATCCTCTTTCTTCTCTCATAATACGCTTTACCTCATTATTGATAATAACAGCTTAAGGTTTACAGGTAAATAAAAAAAGTATTATCGTTAATTATTTCCGGTATTTAAATAAATTGATTGATTATATCAAAAGGGATTATTTTATCTTCTCCATAGTAACCTATAGTTTCTTTTTTGTCACCATGGAAATCACTTCCACCGGATATCAGCAGGTTATATTTATTTGCAATTTTTTTGAATACATTAACTTCTTCGTCTGTATGCATATGGGCATATACTTCAATACCCTGTAGTCCAAGTTTAATACAATCTTGTAATATATTTTCGAAATCATGCCAGTTCTGAAAATTCAGTGAAATCGGATGAGCTATAATTGGAATACCCCTGGAAAGAATGATAAGTTCTATTGCCTTCTCAAGTGATATCTTTTCCTTTTTTATAAAACCCGGTTTTCCTTTTACCATGAAATTTTCAAATATATCACTGAGGATATTCCCATATCCATTTTTTAATAAAACACGTGCAACATGCGGACGACCCAGTGCAGCACCCTTAGCTTCACTATAAACTTCATCAAGTGATATGTTGATATCATGATTCTCAAGATCTTTAACGATACGTACAACCCTGGTCTCTCTTTTTTCTTTAAGGTTTATTATTGTTTCAGTCATCTGTTCATTGGTGTGATCAATACCAAGACCAACAAGGTGAAAAGAACCATGTGGATAGTCCACACTGAATTCGATACCCGGTATAAAATTCAATCCATCCAATTGTTTTGAATACTGAATTGCAGCATCAAGTCCATCAATTGTATCATGATCAGTTATTGCACAGTAAGTTAAATCATTAGCAACAGCAAGATCCAGCAACTCTTCAGGCTGTAATAATCCATCAGAAGCAGTTGTATGGCAGTGTAAATCAATTTTTTTCATTTACTTTGTCCAGTTTGTATGCATTTGAAATGTTTACTTTTTATAATATATTTACTATAATAGCATCAATCATTTAAAAATAAAATATTATGATACAATTAAAGAGAATATACGACAAGAAAACAGATAATACTATCAGGATCCTTGTGGACAGGTTGTGGCCGAGGGGCATTTCAAAAAAAGATGCAGATATTGATGAATGGTTAAAAGAAATTGCGCCCAGTCATAAACTAAGAAAATGGTATTCCCATGACAAAAGCAAATGGGATGAATTTAAAGTACATTACAAAAAAGAACTTTCTACCAATGAAGAACTGTTAAAAAGAATTCTGGAATATGAAAACAAAAACGATGTAACTTTATTATTTGCGTCAAAAGATCAAGATCATAATAATGCAGTTGTATTGAAAGAATATATTGAGGAACAAAGGAATGAATAAAATAAATATCTTGTTGTTATTTATATTCATAGTGATATCAACTATACCTGCTTTTTCAATGTCTGAAAATGCTAAAATTGATTTACTGTTGACGAAAATAGAGAAATCAAATCTCGTATTTATTCGTAATGGGAGAGAGTATTCTTCTCTACGTTCCCGGGAACATCTTGAATACAAATTATCAAGAGCGGGTGATCGCATCAATACTGCACGAAAGTTTATCCAACATATTGCAAGCAGGTCTTCTTTAACAGGAATTCCGTATTATGTACGATATCCAAATGGTAAAAAATTAAAAACCAGTACATGGCTGTTGCAGCAATTAAAACTAATTGAAAAATCAGAATTAAATAAGTAGCTTATTTCTGGCATTCATCTAACAGTGAAATTGCATTTAATGGTGCATACCCCTCTGCGTCATTATCAAAATATACATACGTATCTTTGTCCCATTCTCGTATTTTTTCAGCCCATTGTTGTATTTCATCATTGGTATAACATGACTTGTATATCTTTTGGGACCCATGTAATCTTAAATAAGTAAAATCAGATGTTATAGATTCCATAAACGGATATTTGCCTGCTGTATCCGAAATACACCAGGCAACATTATACTTTTTCAATAATTCATGTGCTTCGGAAGTTGTCCACGTTTCGTGACGTCCCTCTATAACACATCTGTATGAGGATGGTAACAGTTTTAAGAATTCATCAGCAATATTTTTATTAAAATGTAAAGAAGGCGGCAGCTGAAATAATATTGGGCCTGTTTTTTCAGCAAGGGGATTTAATGATTCAAAGAACATATCAAGGGATTCATCAACTTCTTTAAGTCTTTTTGTATGCGTTATGTAGCGTACCGCTTTTACAGACCATTTAAAATCTTCAGGTGTTTCATCGTACCATTTCTTAAAAGTACTCTGTTTGAATGCACGATAGAAGGTTGCGTTAACTTCAACGGAATCAAATATCGTAGTATAATATTCAAGGCGTCGTTTTTTAGCTAAATCATTCGGATAGAATACGTTATACCAGTGATCATAATTCCATCCTGATGTACCAATACGTATTTCCGGCATATATCCTTTCCTCGCTGTATTCCTGGTACATAGAATATAGCGAAACCATGCTCTTGTCAATCATGAGGATTGCTACTCATGATGGTTGATTTTTTTAATAATAAGTCCCGCCATTAATAGTATTCCAAATACACCAATCACCGGAATAAACGTATGTAATGAAATTACAAATAATAATGATTTTGCGTATGTTTGCATAGTTATATCAGTAATTAACTGTGGGTAATAATTAAAAACAAACCTGGATGCCAGTATCGCAGCAGCTGATATAATAATAATTAATAATGATGGATATATGAGAATACTTTTTATACCAGCAATCTTTTTTTGTCGGTTGGCAGAAGAGAAAAAAAGTATTGAAATATATAAAAGTAAAATCGTCGGAAATATATATAACAGGTATTTACTATACGTTGCAATTTTCATGATTAAAGTGACAGTTTCAGCGGCATCATCTTCCAGCACAAGGTTATCTAAATATATAAGACCATTGTTAATTTTTATACCGGTTTTATTAAGAAATCTTCTACCAAAAAATTCACCAAGCCCCGTATCTGAAAACTTAAACATGGTGATAAAAAGTCCGCGATTTTGCAGGTTATTCATTTTTCTTATTTCGTTCACAAATATATCACTCAGGAGATGGCGGGAACGTGTTACGCCTGCGTTATTATCCTGTACCCATAGACTTATTGTAATCTCGGGAAAACGCACTCGGAGCATCTGTGCATTACCAATTGTATTATCAGTTCTGATTATTGAATATACGTTGCCGTATATCCTTTGCTTCTCATACGTTGTAAAGAATTGTATAAGTTTCTCTATCTCAATACGTACAGCATGATCTATCAGCTTTACATTTAAAAGTTTTGTAAGTACCGGATTTAATATTTCAAGATCTGCATACAGCCTTCCAGATAAATTATTACGATGTTTTTGAGCGATATCCCTGGCTTCTTCCTGCTTATCTTCAAGATCATCAAGCGCATCTTCATACTCATCTTCAGCATCTTCAAGCTTGTCTTCGTATTCCTCTATCTTGTCTTCATTTTTATCTCTGTACGTCTTTATGTTTTCAATCAAGGATGTAACACGGGTAAGTTCCCCTTCCCTGTTCAATTCGAATTGCTCCCTTGTTGGAAATATATCTTGAGCTTCTTCCCATTCCATTGACTCGAGATCATTTTTCTGATCTACAAGGGATTTATATTCATCTGTTTTATTTATTTTGTTAAATTCATTTTGCCTGTATTTGAAATTTTCAGAAATTTTCTTAAGCTTCGCGGTATATTCTTTCAGTCCAACTTCCCTTTCAATCTCTTCCTGTATAGCCATGTTCGTTTCTATATTCTTTATTTCAATAAATCCAGATATAATATCAGCATTTTTCAATATGCCGGTATAATATTTACTGTTTGTAAAAAGAATTGAGAATACGAACATGAGTAAAAGAACAGGGATGATAAAAAAGGCAGCACAGTGTACCAGGAAAAGTGCAATGCCCCTGCTCTCTTTCTTTTTTTTTATCTCTTTTCCTTCATTCGTTGTTGTATCGTCCATACAATGCCCCCATGTATACTTTGAATAATTACAGACAATTATGTATTATATTATTGACGAGTTAATTATTTTACTGTGAATATATATTTATTAAAAAATAAAATATTTAGTCAACTTAATATTAACACAATATAAATGTTTTCGTGGAGTATGTTATGAACAATGAGAATACACTGGTCTTTGGTGCGGATTACTACCCTGAACAATGGGAACCTGAATTATGGGAGTCTGATGCAAAGAGGATGAGTGAGATGGGACTTACCGAAGTCCGTCTAATGGAATTTGCGTGGAACCTTGTTGAACCACAAGAAGGAAGGTATGATTTTTCATTATTCGATAAAATAATTAATATATTCGCCTCACATGGTATAAAAACCATACTTGGTACACCAACTGCAACATTCCCCATATGGTTATACGAGAAAGATCCACAAATCATGCAGGTTTACCTGGATGGCAGCAGGAAAGATTTTGGTATAAGAAGACACGCCTGTTATAACGCAGATACATATTTTGATTCATGTATGAACATAGTCGATGTTCTCGCTAAACATTATGGTAACAATCCAAACGTTATCGGATGGCAGGTTGACAACGAGATTGGACATGAGAGTTCTGATGTATGCATATGTGATAACTGTAAAATTGCCTTTCACAAGTGGCTTATTAATAGATATGGAACTATTGAAAAACTTAATGAAATATGGGGAACCGTTTTCTGGGGTACATCATATACGGAATTCTCACAGGTACCACTTCATTCAAAGCAGCTACAGTCAATCCAGAATCCAGGTCTTATCCTTGACTATTACAGGTTTTGTTCTGATTCAGCGGTACAATTTATTCACAAACAGGTTGAGATATTACGGAAACAAGTTAATTCTACACAATGGATCACACATAATATCTACAATCCCACCCTGAGTAACGCAATCGACATGGAAGAGATATTCAGGCCGATGAATTTTGCAGGGTATAATAATTATCCAGTCTGGGGTGACATGGACGAGCCCCTCCCATATTTTTACAACAGTTGTGTTCTATCATATATCAGGGGTATGAAGGACAGGGAGAAATTTTCAATTTTCGAACAGATATGTGGATTCCAGGGGCATACGTGCCTGGGATACCTGCCACCGGTTAACCAGGTTGTACAATGGACAAACCAGGCCATAGCGCACGGGGCAAACCGGATTATTTACTTTCGATGGAGAACAGCAAAATTTGGACAGGAACAGCTTTGTTACGGACTTCTCGATCCTGATAACCAGGACACACAAAGGAAAACCGCTCTTCAAAATCATATACTCGAAAACAGACCGGTTCTGCAGGATATTGCTGCAAGCACCATGGAAACTCCGGCCTGCGTTATCTACGACAAGGACAATGCTAGAATACTCAAGGACCAGTTTTTATCAAAAGGTATTTATTATGCTCCAACCGATTACCTTCAGGTTGGATACGAGATGGAGATCGCACGGCATTACGCGCCATATGTACTTTTTAATATTACATCCGATGTAAAGGATACCGGCAACATTGACCTTCAGAAATATTCTATTATCAGTTTACCATTATACCAGATGGTTGATACGACATTCATAACTGAACTTGAAAACTGGGTGCGAAATGGCGGCACACTTATTCTTGGCTGGCGCTCGGGAACACGGGACATGAATAATCACGCGGTTACCTCAATACTACCCGGTCAATTCGCTGAAATGGCAGGTGTTACAGTCAGAAAATTCGAATCTTTAAACGAAACGAAAGTCAAGATGAGAATAGGATTGATACCAGTAAAAGGAGAAGTCTGGGCTGATATTGTTGAGCCGGTAACCGCAAAAACGATAGCTAAATATTCAGACAAAAACAAACACTATCGTGGTGCCTCTGCTGTGACAGTAAACCAGTTTGGTAAGGGACGGGTTTTCTATATGGGAACATCTCCTGATGAAACTGGCATTTTCTTTTTATATCGTAAAATCTTTAAGCAGTCCGGTCTTAAGCCGAAATTTTACGGTAACGGTGTTGAAGTAATACACAGGAAAGACAACGAGGGAAATATATTTAAGGTTATTATGAATCATACCGGTAAAAAATATCGCGTCGGTTTAAAAAGATTACAACCATACCAGATGAAAATAATAAAATAGTGGGAGGTAATGATAATGAGGTATGTAATTACCCTACTTATTACACTGATATTTACATGTAGTATAAATTGCGCCGGTTTAATAAAAAATGACTCTATTATGTATGATGGATATAAAAGCGATAACATCAATACTTTTTTAAAAGGTTTTGAAGAGGCAGTTGAACATCACGATACTCAACTGGTCTTAAAGTATATAGATAAGGATTATATTGATGAACAGCTCTATAAGAATCTCGAAGGGAGAAAAGATCAGTTCATGAATGAATTGTTCTGGGGATATTTCCATGATATTTCAGATATAACACTATTGATATTTCCAACAGGATTTGAAAATGAAATTGTTAACACTGACACGCTGCCTTACAGGGTAACCTTTACAGATGGAACAGAAAAAAAAATATACCTCTATATAAAAAAAGTTAACCGATGGAACAGGCATTACGCCATATTCAGTGCTTTAGGTTAATCATTAAGTCATATTATTTTCATTAAATCATGAACATATATTATTATTTTGTTGACGGGATATATTACTTCATAAATACATGGGTTAAAACTAAAAAAATAGAGGTTAATATGAAACGATTATTTACAGTATTTTTGCTACTATCATTAACCGGTTGTGCAACAGTTTTTTCCGGCAGTGAACAAACTATCAATGTTAAAACACAGCCTAATGATGCACAGGTGAAGTTGTATAGTGAAGATGGGGCACTATTGTATGAATGCGTAACGCCGTGTAAGATAAAGATGAAAAAAGAAAAATTAGTAAGGGGTAATATCGCTATTGAAAAGCCAGGCTATACACGGGTAGAAATCCCTTTGGGCAGCACAATGGAACCATGGGGCGTTGCAAATGCGTGTTGCCTTGTGCCAGGTATTGTCATTGGAGGTGGTATCGACCTGTTTACAGGTAATCTTATTAAAGCTGATAAAGATGATATCGATATTATTCTACAGGAAAAAGTGGCTCTTTACAAAGAAGCACCAGGTAAGTATATAATCGAGTCAAGAGAGAATAATGAAATTGTATCATATGTTCTTGAAATGAAAGAAGACATCAATGGCTTATCTATATCAATAAAAAAGATATAAATACAAGATTCCCATTTCATATATAAAAAAAATGCAACCTGCAGTCGATATTCATGTCTGGTTTATAGAATACTATAACACCAGGCATGAATGACGACAGATGCAGAACAAAAATCAATACAGTAATCAGACAAGAAAAGAAGAAATAATAAATGCCATATCACATGGCACAGGTGTACTGTTATCAATAGCGGGACTTGTGCTGCTTCTTGTATATGCTTCCATGCAGGGTGATATTTGGAAAATCATATCATTCAGTATTTATGGGGCATCACTGATTATTCTATATTTAATTTCAACTATGTATCATCTTCTCAACAACGAAAAGTTGAAAAAACTTTTCCAGATCCTTGATCATTCATCAATATACCTTTTAATAGCAGGCACGTATACACCTATACTTTTAATAAATCTTAAAGGAGTACTTGGCTGGACATATTTTGGAATAGTATGGGGTCTTGCAATAACTGGTATTCTTCTGAAATCACATTTTATTAATAAATCTGATCTATTAACTGTAATAATATACATTCTGATGGGATGGATAATTGTTTTCGCGTTAAAGCCGCTGATCACTTCCATTTCATTTTCCGGATTTCTGTGGCTGCTGGCAGGAGGTATTTCATACACAGCCGGTGTTATCTTCTTTCTATGGGAAAGCCTCCCCTTTCAGCATTTCATATGGCATCTTTTCGTTATGGGCGGAAGTATTTGCCATTTCTTTCTAATCTTTAATTACGTGTTACCTGCGTAATA
>CAZVRB010000001.1:32785-103054 GCA_964629365.1 uncultured Leptospiraceae bacterium | reverse complement strand
ATTCATATAATATATTTTGATGGTTTTTCCCAACATTCCGGAATGAGCCATATTTAATAATTTATCATATATATACGTACTGTTTTTCATAAAGCCTTGAATGAACAGGGTTCACGGTGTACAATTAATGAAAATGGTACTGTTATCAATTTGAGGAAATATTACATTGATAGACAATAATAATATAAAAATGGATTTGGATATAATTCTCGCGGCCGTGGAACAGAGTCCCAGTGTTGTAATGATCACTGATACTGACGGGAATATTGAGTACGTAAACCCGCATTTTACCATGATAACCGGCTATACCCGCGAAGAAGTCCTGGGAAGAAATCCTTCTTTTCTGAAATCAGGTACCATGCGCAGGGATGTCTACGACGAGTTGTGGTCTTCGTTAAGGCAGGGAGAATCCTGGCATGGTGAACTCTGTAACAGGAAAAAGAACGGGAAAATATACTGGGAGTCTGCGGCATTCAGTGCTATTAAAAATGAAAACGGCAAGGTGCTGCATTATATGAAAGTGGCCGAGGATATTACGGAAAGAAAAAAATCACTTGAGGCACTTCAGAGTTCATACGAGTTTCTTGAGATTATCATGAATTCTGCCATAGATACCATGTTCGTGCTGGATTTACGGGGTGATATTATAATGGCAAACAGCAGGGCTGAAGAGCTGACAGGCTATACAGTGGGAGAACTGATCGGAACGAGCTCTTCACGACTTATACCGGATACCGTGTTTGATGATGTTAATGAATATTTTTCTTCACAGAAGGACAGGTCAGGATCAGTTGAGCAGAAAACAACCCTGGTAAGAAAGGATGCTGCTGAGAAAACAATCAAGTACAGGCTTGTACCCCTGATTCAACATAACAGGTTGCGTGGTCTTATTGGCACAGCCGAGGATGTAACAGAGCAGAGCCTGGCGGAAGGAGAATTAAGAAAACTCATTCAGGCTGTTGAACAGAGTCCCGCCACCGTAGTTATAACTGATACAAAAGGGAATATCGAGTATGTGAATCCCAAGTTTACCCAGCTGACTGGTTATGAATTTCATGAAGTTATAGGTAAGAATCCAAGGATAATGAAATCAGGATCACAACCAAATGAATTTTACAAAGGACTCTGGGAGACTATAACAGACGGTCGCGAATGGAGGGGTGAATTTCACAATCTGAAAAAAGACGGGGGAGCCTTTTGGGAGTTTTCTTCAATTTCTCCTGTAAAAGATGAAAATGGGGTGATAACACATTACGTGGCAGTAAAAGAGGATATAACCGAAAGAAAACAGGCTGAAGACGCACTTATTGAAAGTGAAAATCGTCTTCGTGTAAGAAATGATATTATTGAAAATGATTTGAAAAATGCCCAGACAATTCAAAAAGCACTGCTCCCAAAAACAGTCCCCCAAAAGGACGGTTTCCTGGTGCAGTATCGTTATATTCCCCTGGACGCGGTTGGAGGTGATTTTTTTACTTTTCATGATATCGGTCCGGATTCTTTCAGTGTATTTATTGGTGATGTCACAGGACATGGTGTTTCAGCAGCGCTTTTTACCGCACTTTTGAAATTTACAACACAGAAAATGGACGAAGGACTCTATACATCCCCCGCAGATTATATACTGCATATTAACAATGAACTGCTTGGTATAATGTCGGGTTATTTTATCACCGCCTTGTATGCCATCTTCAGTCGTGATACCATTTCAGGTGAGACAAAAATATCCTTTGCCCGTGGCGGTCATCCATATCCGGTGCTGTTGAAAAAGAATGACAATTCTATCGCAATGCTTAAATCAAAAGGCACAATTCTTGGAATGTTTAATGATCTGGTTATACATGAAAAATCTGTAGAACTTGAAAAGGGGGACAGGGTATACCTTTTCACCGATGGAATAATTGAGGTATATGATAGAAAAAAGGAGATGCTTGGTCTTGAGGGACTGTCAGAAATAATACGCAAAACGGCCGGCGAAACCCTTTCTGATTCTATTGAATCAATTCTAAAAAAGGTTGAAGAGTTCCAGGGTATACCAACTTTTGAGGATGATATGGCAATTATCGGGGTTGAAATAACATGAGTACAGCTATCAGCTATGCTGAATGGTATTTCAACACGGCATACTCAAACCCGTCAACAAGTACATGGAAAGAAGCAGCGTTAATGTTTTCAGAAACCGCGTAAACCTTCCATACATCATTGCCGTTGGTGAATAGAATGGTTACTTCAACCTCGGTGCTGGTGCCCCTTTTTGCGTCCATTATGTTGGCACGATAATCTACCAGCGCCACACTCTCGATTTCCGGGAAAAGAGGAATAAGGCCTTTTTTCAGCACCTTGGCAAGCGCGTCTACAGGGCCATTGCCGGTTGATGCTTCATGAATCTCCCGTCCGTTAGCCTCTATCTGTACAGTTGCCTCTGGGTCAATCCCATTATCGATAAGCCGGTAATTGTCAATAATTTGAAATGGTGGTTCATATGTTTTCAGCGCCCGGGCAATGGCAAGTTCCCGGGTGGCATCCTGAATTTCAAAGTTCAGCATTGATTTTCTCCATGAGAATATTTTGTGTGTTTTTCATTCTTCATCTTCTTCACCTTCACCGTATTCATAATCCAGTTGCAGTATAGTTGAAGGATATATTGTTCCGTTAAAGACAATTTCCTCGTAAGCACTTTTAACCTTTTTGTTGTCTTTATAGATCATTATTTGAACAGTTCTAGCATCCTGATCTGTTTCAACAGAAATATTAAGATAGTCAACATCGCTTATCTCAGCTTCCATGGTTGCCTGCTGATATGCATCAACTGTCGTAACCTGAAAATTTACTTTTTTCTCTCCGTTTTTGATATAATAACCTGTAAAACCTTGGTATGAGGTGATAACCCATAAAGTTATTTTCGTTCCCTCGGCATTGCATTGGGGAATAAGAAAAATTATTAATAGAATTAATATAGATTTAGTAAAAAATCGGTATATGTTCATTTGCTTCCGCCTGAATAAAATCACCGTTAAGTAACAATTACTGATTGTATAGAAATATATGCTCCCATATCCGGAAGTGTCAAGAAATTAACAACTTGTTGAGTAGTTAAAAACAATTCAAAATTTGTTCTTGTTCAAAAAATAAAAGCTGGTATATAGTATAAATTCAAATTGCGGTTTCAATAAAAAAAATCGGGTGAATTATAATGCACGAACTGGTACACACATTCAGACACGCTCTCATGATTACATCATTCGTGTTTGTGATGATGCTCATGATCGAGTATATTAACGTTATAACAAGCGGTACATGGCAGCAGCGAATGGCCGAAAAGCCATGGGGGCAATACCTGCTGGCTGTGCTGCTGGGCGCCACACCGGGGTGCCTGGGGGCCTTTATGGTGGTTGCCATGTACAGCCATCGGGTTGTGTCACTGGGAGCACTTGTAGCTGCCATGATCGTCACAAGCGGTGATGAAGCATTTGTGATGTTTGCCATGATACCGGAAACCGCCTTCATCATAATGGGGATAATGATTCCCATCGGATTGCTAGCCGGTTTCATTGTTGATAAAATATTTGCCTCCCGAAAGTCAGCATGTGTTTTAGAATGTGATGGCCTGCAGATCCACCCACCCCATCATTGCGACTGTTTTCCCAGGGGAAAAATATTGCAGCATTGGAAAAACCTGTCATTATCACGGGCATCACTTGTGCTTGTTATGATAGTTCTTGCAATCATGATTGTTAATGGAACCATCGGGCCGGAAGAATGGAACTGGGTACGCTACACGCTTATGGTTGCCATCGGTATTGCCCTGTTTATCGTGTCAACAGTGCCGGATCATTTTCTCGAGGAGCACCTGTGGGAACACGTGGTTAAGCGTCACGTCCCCCGCATTTTTCTGTGGACATTCGGCGCCCTGCTGATCATACATATACTGATTGAGCAAATGGATATTGAGCCCCTTATTCAGGACAACTCGTATTTTGTTCTCTTTTTATCCGGGTTGATTGGTTTTATACCTGAATCCGGTCCTCACCTGGCATTTGTCACCATGTATTCAAAAGGTATTATCCCCATATCGATATTGCTTACAAGCTCTATAGTGCAGGACGGGCATGGTATGATTCCGCTTCTTGCACATTCACGTAAGGACTTTTTCCTGGTAAAAACTATAAATTTGATAGTTGGCCTGCTGGTTGGTATAGTGTTGATGCTGATCGGATATTAATCGAAGGAGACAATCTATGACAAAAATTCTGGTTACCGGGGGCGCCGGGTATATCGGTTCCCATGTTGTTCATCTGCTGGCCAGGAGAAACTTTATACCAATTGTATATGACAATTTCTCCACCGGGTTTCGTGATTTTGTTGAAGAGTTTGATGTTATCGAGGGTGACATTGGAGACTACCAGCACGTTAGCGAGGTGCTGAAAAGCCATGATATAGCATGCGTGATGAACTTCGCTTCTTATATCGCGGTAGGTGAATCAGTAAACAAACCCCTGATGTATTATGACAATAATGTAGCGAAAACATTTACCATGTTCCGGGCAATGCTTGATGCTGATGTGAAGAGATTCATTTTTTCATCATCTGCCGCAGTGTACGGTACACCCGAAGAAGTGCCGATCAGTGAAGACAGCAGGCTGCATCCCGAAAGTCCTTATGGTAAAACAAAGTATTTTATAGAAGAAGTGCTGCGCGACCTGGATGTATCTGACCAGTTCAAGTCAGTAAGCTTGCGGTATTTCAACGCCGCGGGGGCCGATCCTTCAGGACAGATGGGAGAAGGACATGTCCCCGAAACCCATCTCATCCCCCTGGTAATCCGGGCGATACTGGACCCCGAGTATACCATAACCATATTCGGCACTGATTATGAAACTGAAGACGGAACATGCGTTCGCGATTATATACACGTGAATGACCTGGCAATGGCACACATACTGGCACTTGAAAACCTGATGAAAACACCACAAACACGGGTATATAATCTCGGCAACGGGCTGGGTTTCTCTGTAAAAGAAGTTATTGATTCTGTAAAAAGGGTAACAGGCAAAGACCTTTCAGTGAAAGAAGGAGAACGACGTCCGGGTGATCCCGCCATCCTGGTAGCGTCGGCCAGCAGGGCACGTGAAGAACTGGGGTGGGATCCACAGTACCCTGAAATTGATGAGATAGTCCGGTCAGCATGGAACTGGGAATCCCAGCAGCGAAGAAGGGGATACTGATAAATCAAATCTCCCTTTTTTTTGCTTGATTCATGCAGCACATACACTAACCTGAGTCATTCATGTAATACAATAAAACAAAAAAATCAGAGGTCGGCCCGTATGAATCTTCATTCACTTTTTTGTCCCCGATCAATAGCCATAGTGGGTGCCAGTGATACCCTCTTTAAGTGGGGGGCGTATATCATGAGCAACATTCTTGACGGGGGATTTACCGGTAAAGTGTACCCGGTATCTGTTTCAAAATCCATCGTCTTTGGCAGGGAAACATATAAGTCCGTAAGAGATATAGAGGATAAGGTAGACCTCGTGTTTATCACCACTCCGGCCCAGACGGTAATGGCAGTTCTGGAAGATTGCAGGGATTCCGGGGTGACCAACGTGGTAATGGTAACATCAGGGTTCAGCGAAACGGGGGAGGACGGGGCCCGGATGGAGAAAGAGGTGGAACGCTTCGCCATTGAAAACGGTATGCACATCGTTGGCCCAAATACCATGGGGATCGTCAATACCCATTGCAGCTTATATGCCACCGGTTCAATTGTACGACCTGTACCCGGAGGCATCTCCATCGTTGCCCAGAGTGGAAACCTGGGAAACCAGATAATGGAATGGGCCGAGCAGGAAAAGATTGGTATTGCCAAATTCGTGGGCTCGGGTAACGAGGGTGTATTAAAGGTTGAGGACTACCTCGAATATTTCATGGATGACGAGGACACCAGCGTGGTGTTGATGTATATAGAAGGTATTGACGACGGCAAACGCTTTATGGATGTGGCCTCCCGGGTGACTGCCAGAAAACCGGTGATTGCCCTTAAGGCGGGTAGAACGCAAAGCGGAAGCCAGGCCGCCCAGTCTCACACCGGCGCCATGTCAGGGTCGCATGTAATCTTTGAAAGTGTTATGAAGCAGACAGGTATTGTAATCGCCCGTACCCCGTCTGAACTACTCACTCTTTCGGCGGCTTTTGACAGTTTTCCGGTACCGGCTGATAACAGGGTTGGTATAATTACCCTTGGTGGAGGATGGGGAGTGGTGACAGCCGATGAGTGTGAGGAACGGGACCTTAGCATTCCCCAGCTTCCTGCCGATGTAATGGAAAAACTGGACAAGCGACTGCCTCCTTTCTGGAGCAAGGCAAATCCGGTTGACCTTGTTGGTCAGCCCGATATCGTTTTATTCGAAGAGTCAATAGAGTATATGGCCGCGTCAGATTCCTTTGATGCCATAATAACACTTGGTATGGTGGGTTCAAAACAATTCGCATTGAGAGCGGCAGAAGCAGCCATGAACCTTGGTAATCTCAGCAAAGAAGAGTATCAGAAGTTCAAGGATAATCTTGATCAATACCAGATGGATTTTCTTGATAAGATTATCCTGATCACTGAAAAATACGGGAAACCCATTCTTCCCGTGTCCCTTGCTAAAACTGACTATGATGAGATGGTTCACCAGTTAAAAGGAAGTAAGTACAAGCTTGTTATATACGGGTCGCCTGAAGAGGCGGTGCTGTGTCTTCAGAAGATGTATCACTATTCACGGTATCTGGCCAAAAGGAGAAACTAAAAATGCGTGAAATAATTATGACAGCAGTAGAGAGAAAGCAAGCGGCGCTTTCCGAATATGAGTCGAAGAGAGTTGTTGAGACTGCAGGTGTTGTTGTTTCCGGCAACAGGCTGGCAACCAGCAGGGATGAAGCGGTACAAATGGCTGCCACGTCAGGATACCCGGTGGCACTGAAAGGCTGCTCGCCTTCCTTAACGCATAAAACCGAGATGGGTATGGTGAAGCTTAAATTGAAAACCCCTGATGAGGTTGCTGAAGCGTATGACGAGATAACATCAAAGGGGGTTGATCTCGACGGGGTGATTGTACAGGAATGGGTGGAGGGTGATAATCGTGAATTTGTAATTGGTATGACAAGAGATCCCCAGTTCGGCCCCTGCGTAATGTTCGGTCTTGGTGGTATATTCACAGAAGCACTGAAGGACGTATCATTTCGAGTGGCACCATTAACAGAAGTGGATGCCATGGAGATGATTGATGAAATAAGAACACAGAAGCTGCTGGGTGAATTCAGGGGAAGTTCACCTGTTGATAAAAAAAAGCTGGCAGAAGCGATAGTAGGAATTGGAAACCTTTCAAGTGAATATGAAGAGATAGCGGAAATTGATATAAATCCGCTTGTTATAGAAAAGGGTAATCCTGTTGCAGTAGATGCACTTGTTATTCTGAAAAAATGAAGTGATAAATCTTTTTTTGATTTGACGAATGGTATAATTTACATTCAAATAAGTATCAATTATGTAACTATGGCTGGTTTTTATAACCAGCCATTTGTGTGTGATAGATTAAGGTATTGATCGCTATGCGTATCCTGCGCTAATTTGTCCTTTTTTCGAAAAAAATTCTTCAAATGTAGTAACAAAGGTAATATAGTGCAGTACCGGAACTAATTGATACTACCAGATAAACTTATTGTGTGAGATGGAGTAAATCGAAATGACAACGAAGCTAAAGCATAAGAAAGTGGGAATTCTATTTTCAGGCGGACCCGCACCAAGTGCCAACACGGTAATATCATCCACTGCCCTGAATTTTCTCGATCACGGGGTGCCGGTAATCGGTTTCTACCGCGGTTATGAATTTATGCAGGATTTTAATATTAACTATCCAAAGCTTAAAAAAGGAACTCATTATACAGAAATAAATTATGAAATAACCCAGGTGAGAAACGAGCGGGGAATATTTTTAAGGACATCACGGGCTAACCCTGGAAAAGGGATTAATACCATTGATGAGTTAAAAGATGCAGGGAAAAACAGCCGGTTAAAAAATATTGTTGATGCATGTGAATACCTGAACATAGGTGCCCTTGTTTCAATCGGTGGTGATGATACTTTGAAAACAGCTAATTTTCTGCATATACTCGGGTTTCCGATTATACATATCCCCAAAACAATAGATAATGATTATTTCGGAATCCCCTGGACCTTCGGTTACTGGACAGCGGTTGATGCTGCACAGAAAAATATACTGAACCTGAAAGCAGACGCCCAGGCCACCGACAGCTTTTTTATAGTTGAGCTGATGGGAAGAAAAGCGGGATGGATAACCTATGCCGCGGGTATTGCCGCTGAGGCTATAATGATGGTTGCTGCCGAGGATATACCCGGAGATACACTTGATATTGAGCAACTGGTAGAAGATATTACTAATACAATTATCGCCAGGGAGAACAATAGAAGGCCCTACGGGGTTATTGCCGTGTCAGAGGGAATCGTGGATAAACTTCCCGACGAAATGAAACCCACTGAAACAGATAAGCATGGCAATATCCTGTATCGTGAAGCGCAAATATCGAGAATCCTGGCAGAAAGGGTAAAAGCCCTGTACATGGAGAAAACCGGGCTTGAAGTGAAAGTTACCCCGAAACAGATAGGTTACGAGACCAGGTCATCTCCCCCCATAAGTTTTGATGTGGTTCTTGGAAGCATGCTTGGTTATGGAGCCTACAAGTTTTATTCTGAGGATACTTTCGGGATAATGGTGTCGGTAACAGATAATTTTGATCTTAAAGCGGTGCCATTCAGTGAACTGATTGATTCAGACACGTTGAAAACAAAGCTTCGAGATGTACCCAAGGGAAGTGATTTCTATACTCTCAAGGAGCGTCTCTCTTACAGGAAATCCTGGGAGTAATGCTAATATGAGAATCAACAAAGCAAAACCACGAAAGAACATGCTGCTCTTCATGATTGTATGTTCTATCCTGGTGTATATGTCCCCCTCTTGTTCTACAAAAGGGGATAATCCGGAAAAGGTTATAATGCGGTATCTTCATGAAGATGCACCCGAAAAACTGAAGGAATACCTCACCCCGGGTTCTCAAAAGATGCTTATAGAAATTCAGAAAAAAACAGGGGTGGTAAGTCCCCTGGCTCTCATTACAGCCCATCACTCACCGGATGCTGAATTTATCATCACCGATGAAAAGACACATCCCGGCAATTCACAAATTACCTTACAGTGTGTAGACCATCCAAACGAGAATGCCAGAGGATTTACTGTTTCATATGAACTGGTTAATCAATCAGGAGAATGGAAGGTTGACCTTACCGGTGAGTTGCAACCCATCCTTTCAGAATAGCGAAATTCCCAGGTTTAATATGATGTCGTCACGAAGTTCAATGGCCTGTTCATTATCAGGATCTATGGTAATCAGGTTAAGGCAGGCGATATAAGCCATGAAAAGGTCCCCTTTTTCATAATAAAGATTAATGAGGTTAAAATGTACCTCTATGAGTGATGGATCGCATTTTAATGCCCGGGTATAAAAATAAAGGGCCCTGTCATGATCACACTCTTCCCAGTATACACCGGCAAGATTAGCAAGTGTGATTGCGTGATTCGGATATTTTTTCTCGGCTGCCAGCAGTATGTTCTTGGAGAATTTCAGTTTCCCCATCTCGCAGAGGGTGATACCCATTCCGTTGAGAAGATCGGGGTCGTTACCCTGAATTCTAAATCCGATGCTGAAAAGCTGAAAGGCTCTTCTGTATTCCCCCTGTTCAACCGCATCGTAGCCAAATTCTATAAGGGTTTCATTGTCCACATCCGGTTGCCCGGTGAACTCATTGCTTAGAATACATTTAAGCTTGTTCTGATAATACAGATTGTCTTTCATGTGTTACGCACCACACCTGATGCTATGGCATTATTACATCTAACAGTATACATGGAGTATTGCAAAGTAGATATAAATTGTCAATAGTATTTGATAAAAAAACCCTGAACTGCCGCTTTGATGCCCATGAAAAAATCATATTGACATTTATTTTTTATCTCAATATCAATTGTAGCAGAAAAACAATTATTTTAAATGATAATGATGAAAACATAAAAAAATTTTTATTAATACCTCTGTATTTACGTATTAATAAGTGAACCTTTCAATTGATCAAAAATTTTAAATCCAAGGAGTAGTAACATGAAACGATGGACAGTACTGGTGGTGGCTCTTTTTGCCCTGTCGATTTTGGGATGTAAAAGCGATTCTGATATCCTGGCTTCTTATAAAGATGGCACTATTACAAGAGGGGAATTTCATAACTGGATAGATGCAAAACAATGGGCCAGGGAATCAATACTTAAGAATAAAAAACAGCAGAAGGACAAGCTGACCATGATGGCAATTGAAAAAATTGCCATTCAAAAGGCGAAGAACGAAGGCTTCGATACATCACCTGATTTTCAGGCTGTGGCGGAAATGGCTACAGAATCCCAGTTAATGAAACTGCTGTATACAAAAGAGATAAAAGATAAAGCGAATTTCAAAGAACCTGCAATAAAGATACGGCACATATTTCTTAAGGTGCGTGATTTTAAAATAAAAAACGGGAAACGAGTACCCCTGGCTGGGAAAGAGCTTACACAGGCATTTTCCAGGGCAAAACAAAAAGCTGCAATGATAATTGAAGAGCTCGGGAAGGGCGGCGACTTTGGAAAATTTGCTGAAAAGTATTCTGATGATTTTTCAAAGAAGAAAGGCGGAGATATCGGATACGTTGTCCGTGACATGTTATTGCCGGAATATGCAGATGCCGCGTTTAAACTTCAGGAGGAAGAATTTACTAAAGAACCAGTGGTAACCGCCAAGGGACTATATATTATCAAGGTAGACGAAAAGGATGTAATTACACCAGAAAACATTGATGATATAATTGAGGACAAGGTACAGGTGAAACGGCTGAAAAGTCGTTTGTATCGTAAAACAGCGCAGAAGTATCTTGATAATCTGACAAATAAAGATGATGTCGTATTTAATGAAAAAAACGTAACCAGTAGGAACACCGATGCTGTTGTTTTCAAAGTAGGAGAGAAAGTATATACTGTTGCAGATCTGGAAAAACGAATAGAAATGTACAATAAGCGTTTTAAACAAAGGTTGCAGCGTGCTGGTAAAGACAGAATTGATGCTACTGATGAGAAGAAAGTTGCCATAGCAGATAATACCTTCAAGTTTGAGTTGCTGAAGCGGGAGGCAGTGAATAAGGGTATTGTGGATGATCCGGATTATATTGAAAACGTAAAAAATCGACAGGATTTGCTGCTGGCAAGAGAGTACATGAACCATGTCGGGTCAAAGGGTGTTACTGTTACACCGAAGGAAATGATGGCCGAGTACAGCAACAATAAAAATGAGCGCTATTACACAATAGTGAAAAGCAATGGAAAAAGAACCAAGAAGGTTGAACCCTACTCAAAGGTAAAGGGCAGGATAGAAGCCCTGATAAAGAGGAAAAAGCAGGCAGAAAATATCAGGGAGTGGAGAGAGCAAATACTTGAGGAATACAAGTTGAAGATAGATGAATCCGAACTGGAAGGGGAGTAACTCTCCGGTTCGGATAATATATATACTAATGAACATTGGGGATGGCGGGCAGAAATCCATCTTCATCAACTATTGATTTTTGCTCGCCTTCAATTGAGATGGAGTCAAATGATTCTATTTCAAGGCCAAGTTCTTTTGCAGACTGTATATAGAAGAAAAGTACATTGTGTATCCGCCGTATAGCTTCACCCCTGTCAGCCCCGTAACAGCTGATATCGAGCTCGGGACAGTTCGCGATAAATTCATTGTCTTGCGCCACTAGTTTCACTGATAGTTTCATTATATACCCTGGAAACATATTTTTGAGTAGACTCTCATCTGCACAATTAATATCGACAACTTGACTGATCCACTTAATAACCAGGAGGATTAATTATTGAGAGTTAGACGAAACAACGCGCAGAGAAGTTTTTGCTGGTTGAGTAAATTAGAATGAAATAATTATAATATATATTCGAAAGTATAAAATGATAATAAATAAATGCATGCATCCGACAATAGTGAAATATAAATTAATATATACACAAACCAAATAAATATAGCATGTTTTCGGCGGTGCCAAAAATTTTTTTAAAAATTTGCGTACTTATTTTGTTGACAAAAAACCTTATCGTGTTTGTATGGAAATCGAATCTGAGGATGTGATACAGTCTCTTGGCAAAGAAAAATTATTCGAGACTTATACTCGCGTATTCAACTATCGGCATACAGCTTGCCGCAATCCTTTTGCTTTTTCTGTTCGGAGGGCACTGGCTGGATGAACGATACGGGTCGAGTCCCTGGTTTGTTTTACTGGGTACTGTGATAGGAATGGGCGTCGGGTTTTATAACCTTATGAAAAGTCTTTCTGAGCTGGACAGGATGATTAAGAAAAGTTCAGAGGATGATCAGGGCGACCAGGCTGGAAACAATGATAGAAGGAAGTGGATGTAGGTTTTACTGGCATTGCTTCTTTATATAATAATGACGAGGTGAACCGGGCTATGATTCATCTTCTACAGGGATTCCAGACATTTATTAGTTCAGGCGGCGGTCATGGTGAGAAAGAGTCGATGTATGATATCGTTTTACATCACCTTATGGATCACGTGCTGCATGATGGTTTTATTGGTCGGATAAACGAGTTATATCTCAGCGAGAAGCTTTTTGGATTTTTTGACATGAGAATAACAAAAATGGTTCTCATGATGTGGGTTGTTTCTGTTCTTTGTATTATAATTTTTGTTCCAATCGCAAGAAAAATCAGGAAAAATGCATATGGTTCGAAATCACGGTGGGTGAATCTCTGGGAGGTTCTTATCGGGTTTGTACATGATGAGATCGTTGAGCCAAATTTTGATCACCATTATGTCAAGAAAGCCATGCCGTATTTTTTAAGTATCTTTTTCTTTGTCCTCTTTGCAAATCTTCTGGGTCAGGTGCCGGGGATGTCAACAGCAACTGGCAACCTTGCGGTAACAGCAGGCCTGTCTATTCTCACCTTGCTTGGGATGTTGTTTATAGGCATGATTAAGCAGGGGCCCATTGGATACTGGACAGGGCTTGTCCCCAAGGGTGTTCCCGGTTTTGTTATACCGCTCATGTTTCCCATAGAGTTGATTGGTTTGTTGATAAAGCCATTTGCGTTGACTGTTCGTCTTTTTGCCAATATGACGGCAGGACATGTTGTAATCATAATATTTATATATCTTGTTATGATGTTTCAGAATTACTGGGTAGGGATTGGCTCGGTGGCGGGTTCTCTTATGATATACCTTCTCGAGCTTCTTGTGGCCTTTATCCAGGCGTACATATTTGCCGTTCTATCAGCTATGTTTATTGGAGACTCAATGCATTCGCATTAGGCTGAGTCTTTTCAATAGAGAAGTACTGTTGTACAAATGTACACGATTACGTAACTAAATTATTTATTACAAATACGTAGGAGGAGTCAATGGAATACTTAGGCCTTTCTTACCTAGCAGCAGGTTTCGGAGCTGGCTTAATAGTTTTTGGTGCAGCTCTCGGTATCGGTAAGCTTGCAACTGGCGCACTTGAGGGTATGGCACGACAGCCTGAACTTAGTGGTGACCTGAGAACAGCGATGATTATTGCTGCTGCTCTGATCGAGGGTTTTACTTTCTTCGCTCTCGTTGTTACGTTTATGCTGGCGACTAAAGCTCCAATTGAAATGCCAACTCAGAAAGTTGAGCAGCCGACAGCTGAGCAGGCAGAATAATAATTTTAATGGACAGGTAGTTCACTATGGAAGTTTTGAAAGAAGGCTTACTTAAGGTTGATCCTGGTTTACTTTTGTGGACCATAATAACCTTTATTGTACTCTTGCTGATTCTGTGGAAAGCCGCGTGGAAGCCGATAGTAGAAGCTCTTGATGCGCGATCAGAAAAAATTCGCGGAGACATCGAAGCTGCTGAAAAATCTCGTCTTGAAGCTGAAAAGCTTTTTGAAGAGCATCGGCAGATGATGGACAAGGCGAAAGATGACGCGCAGCAGGTAATTGCGGATGGAAAGAACGACGCGGAGAAGCTGAAGAATTCCATAGTTGAGAAAGCGAATCAGGAAGCTAAAGATATGGTTGAGCGAGCCAGGAAAGAGATCACACTGGCTAAAGATAAGGCGTTAACTGAGATTCAGGCTGAGGTTGTTACATTAACAACTGAGATTGCTTCAAAGGTGATTTCAAAAAATCTTAATCCTGATGATCAAAAAGCCCTTGTTGAAGAAGCATTGGAAAAATTAAGGACAGTTCAGTAACCCTGAACTGTCCTTAATAAACACTTTATCGAAAAGGGATAGTAAAGTGGCATCAAGTGAAGTAAGTAATGTCTATGCGGGTGCATTACTGGATCTTGCCCAGGAAAAGGGCATTGTTTCCAAGGTAGAAGAGGAAATATCATTTGTGGCTGAGCTTGCCAAAAGTGATAAAGATCTGATGTTGTACCTTAATTCCCCTGGGATATCCGGTGAATCCAAGAAGGCATTTATTGACAAAGTATTTTCCGGTGAGCTATCTGAAATTATTGTAAATTTTCTAAAAATTTTAATTGATAACGATCGGCAGGACGAGATCCCTTCAATATATGATTCAATGGTGGATCTTATTGATGATATCAATAACAGGCAGCGCGTAAGTATTACCACAAGTAGTAAACTTGATGATAACTTAAAGAAAAAAATTGTCAAGGCAATGGAAGAGAAGCTTAACAAAAGTATAATTATTGATGAGATCGTGGATGAGTCAATTCTTGGTGGTATTGTAATAAAGATTGATGATCTTGTTATAGATGGATCCCTTGTAAAGGATTTGAAAAACATGAGGGAAAAACTTATAAATAGTAAAGTCAGGAGTGAAGTGGCTTATGAAGATTAAAACAGAAGAAATCAAGTCAATCATAAGGCAGGAGATTGAAGGATATAAATCGGAGCTGGATGTCAGCGAAACCGGTACTGTTATCGAGGTAGGTGATGGTATAGCACGCCTCTATGGGCTTGAAAATGCCATGGCTGGTGAAATGCTCGAGTTTGAAAATGGTGCTCATGGCCTGGTATTCAACCTTGAAGAAAATACTATCGGTGCGGTTATTCTTGGTGATTTCCTGACAATTGAAGAAGGTCATACAGTTAAAAGACTTAACAGGGTTCTCGCAGTTCCTGTTGGTGAAGAGCTTCTTGGCCGTGTAGTTAATCCTCTTGGCGTACCGGTTGACGGGAAGGGGCCGATAAATAGTGATAAAATGCGTCCAGTTGAGATCATTGCACCGGGCATTGCCGACAGGCAGCCTGTTAAAGAACCTCTTCAGACTGGTCTTAAGTCTATAGACGCGATGACCCCAATTGGAAGAGGCCAGAGAGAGCTTATTATTGGTGACAGGAAAACCGGTAAAACTGCGATCGCTGTTGATGCCATAATAAATCAGAAAAATACTGATGTAATATGTATTTACGTTGCCATAGGGCAGAAAGCATCAACCGTTGCCGGTGTTGTTGAGAAACTTGAGCAACATGGAGCAATGGATTATACTATCGTTGTGGCGGCCAATGCTTCAGATCCGGCGCCCCTTCAGTATATTGCACCTTACGCGGGTTGTGCCATGGGTGAATACTTCATGTTTGAGAAACATGGGCACGCACTCTGCGTATATGATGACCTTTCAAAACAGGCAAACTCATACAGAGAGCTTTCCCTGCTTATGAGGCGTCCTCCAGGACGTGAAGCATATCCAGGTGATATTTTTTATTGCCATTCAAGACTGCTTGAGCGTGCATGTAAAATGTCAGATGACCTTGGCGCGGGTTCTTTGACCGCACTGCCAATCATTGAAACACAGGAAGGTGAAGTTTCTGCGTATATCCCAACTAACGTTATTTCTATTACTGATGGTCAGATATATCTGCAGCCAAACCTTTTTGCTTCAGGCTTACGTCCCGCGGTTGATGTTGGTATATCAGTTTCACGAGTAGGTGGAAACGCACAGATAAAAGCTATGAAAAAATTTGCCGGATCTCTTCGACTTGACCTGGCCCAGTACAGGGAGCTTGAAGCGTTCGCACAGCTTGGTACTGAACTTGATGCGTCAACCCAGAAGCAGCTTGACAGGGGTGAAAGGCTTTACGAGATCCTCAAGCAGAAACAATATGAACCTATGCTGGTAGAAGAACAGGTTGCCATAATATATGCTGGTACCCAGGGGTTTCTTGATAAGGTTGCTGTTGAAGATATTAAAGAATTCGAAGCTGAGTTTATTAAGTATATGAGAGATTCACACAGCGATTTACTTGAAGAAATATCCTCATCCGGTGTTATGGAAAATGAAGAAAAGTTCAGCAAGGTTACAGCTGATTATGTGCAGGATTTCATAGCAAGAAAGAGTACGGCCGGCGCAAGTGCCTGATGGTGCGAGGGTTACGTAGTTATCCAATACTAAACGAGGGTTGTAACAGTGGCTACACAACGTGATATTAAAAAAAGGATACAGTCGGTAAAGAGTACCCAGAAGATTACCAGGACTATGGAGATGGTATCTACTTCCAAGATGAAGAAGATGCAGAACAGGCTTTCACGGTCCATGCCATATAATAACAAGTTGAATAAGATTATCGAAAATCTGCGGCAAACTGGTGTCGAAGATGTGTTCGATCCGCTACTGCAGGAACGACCGAATCCAAGCAGAATTCTTGTTCTTCTAGTTGCTGGGAACAGGGGTTTGTGTGGAGGTTACAATACAAACGTCATCGACAAAGCGCTGGAGATAAAAAATCAGCTTACAATTGAAGAAGGTAAAGAAGTATTACTGTACGTCATCGGGAAAAAGGCAAATAGCTATTTGAAATTTGTTGGTGAGACAATGTACAAGTATTCTGACAATATGGAAGATGATTTTACCTTCAGCGACGCGGCAGATCTTGGTAACGAACTTATTAATCTCTTTGTTACCGGTGAAGTTGATGAAGTATATATTTCATATACTCACATTATTAGTAAAGCTACGCAGGCAGCCACAACTGAACGGCTTCTTCCTTTAAAACCCGAAACCGGGAATATTGAAGAGACGGCAGAAGAATTTAATGTGGAATATATTTTTGAACCGAATCCATACAAAATATTCTCTTCGTTGTTACCATTATACGTAAAAATGAAGATTTATCTCAGTATACTGGAATCGGCTTTTTCTGAACAGTTTGCCCGCAGGGTAGCTATGAAGAACGCAACAGATGCTGCTACCGAAATGATTCGTGATCTGACAGTAAGCTACAACAGGGTTCGTCAGGCAAAGATCACTACGGAGATCACAGAAATTGTTGGTGGCGCTGCAGCATTAGAATAGTAAGTGCAACAATGAACTATATGATTTTATCTATTCTTTATTAAGGAGTTAGGTATGGCTGAAAATATAGGAAATGTCGTTCAGGTTATAGGATCAACGCTTGATGCTGAATTTCCAAATGAGTTACCACAAATTTATAACGCACTTGAAATTGATTTTGAGGTTATGGGTGAGAAGCATCACCTTGTATGTGAAGTGCAGATGCACCTTGGTGGAAACCAGGTAAGAGCTGTTGCACTAGGCTCAACTGATGGTATTAAACGTGGTGCAAAGATTAAAGATAATGGCTCGCCAATATCTGTGCCAGTTGGTGAAGGAACGCTGGGAAGGGTTTTTAACCTTCTTGGAGAACCTGTTGATAAACTGGACGAAGAGCTGAAAGTTGACGAATACAGGCCCATACATAGACCCGCACCGAAGTTTGAGAATTTGCAGCCACAGGATGAGATCTTTGAAACTGGTATAAAGGTTATTGATCTCATTGAACCATACATTAAAGGTGGTAAGACCGGTCTGTTCGGTGGTGCCGGTGTTGGTAAAACGGTTGTTATTATGGAACTTATCAATAATGTTGCTCAGCAGCATGGTGGTTTCTCAGTTTTTGCCGGGGTCGGAGAAAGAACCCGAGAAGGTAATGACCTCTGGCTGGAGATGAAAGAATCAGGTGTTATAAACAAGGCATGTCTTGTGTATGGTCAGATGAATGAGCCACCTGGATCAAGATTGAGAGTTGCACTTAGTGCACTTACAATATGTGAATACTTCAGGGATATGTCAGGAAGAGATGTTCTCCTGTTCATTGATAATATATTTCGATTCTCACAGGCTGGTATGGAAGTTTCAGCGCTGTTGGGACGAATGCCATCAGCTGTTGGATACCAGCCAACACTTGCTACCGAGATGGGGCAGCTGCAGGAAAGGATTACATCGACTAAGCAGGGATCAATTACATCTGTACAGGCTATTTATGTTCCTGCTGATGACTTGACAGACCCGGCACCTGCTACAGCCTTTATTCACCTTGACGCAAGTACTGTTCTTTCACGTCAGATTGCTGAAAAGGGCATTTACCCAGCTGTTGATCCACTCGAGTCATCATCGAGAATTCTGGCTCCCGAGATTGTGGGGGAAGAGCATTATAATGTGGCGATGGAAGTTAAAAGAATACTGCAGAGATATAAGGATTTGCAGGATATTATAGCAATTCTTGGTATGGATGAACTTTCCGAGGAAGATAAACTTCTGGTACAAAGGGCCAGGAAGATTGAACGTTTTCTTTCCCAGCCATTCTTTGTCGCTGAACAGTTCACTGGCTTTCCGGGAAAATACGTAAAACTTGAAGAAACAGTAAAGAGTTTTAAAGGCCTTATTGAGGGTGAATATGATGAGCTTCCTGAGCAGGCCTTCTATATGGTTGGTACGATTGAAGAAGCAGTAGAAAAGGCAAAAAAACTCTCAGGTGAGTAAGGGTTTTCATTATGGCTATGAAATTGAATTGCAGTGTTTTGACTCCAGATAGATTAATTTATGAAGGACAAGTTGATTTTGCTGTTGTAGAAGCATTCGATGGAGAAATGGGTTTTCTATTTAACCATGCACCACTAATTTCTGAACTTGGAACTGGTGAGATTCGCCTTCGTACTGGAGATAAGGCTGATTATTTCTTTGTGGATGGTGGATTTGTCGAGGTAAAGAATAATGATTTGATAATTCTTGCTGAAACTGCGCAGAAAAGAGATGAACTGCAAGTAGCGCAGTTAGAATCACAGATCACGCAGTTAACTTCTGCAGAGAAGCCAGAGACATGGGAAGAGAGGATCAAAATTGATCTTGAATTAAAAAAATTGAAAGCTCGATTGAAGGTAGCTTCTAAATAAAGAATAAACTGATAAGTAACAAAAAAGGATGTCATTGGACATCCTTTTTTTTTGATATTAAAGATTCATTACAGGGTTAATAGTTACCGATATATAAAGTGAAATAGTATTTATACTGTGATAATCTATACAAATGATCAGTATTATGGTAGATGAATTGAAATAATATAGATATATTGTTAATTAGAAAAGTTTAGTATCGAGGAAGAATTTTATAATTGATTAATAATGATACAATTCATACCATTTGGTTGAGATGAAAGTTATGGGCGATAAAAAACAGGAAAATACATACGGTATAGAACTGGAGGAAGTGTCAGAATTCCCTGAAAAGGTTTCGATTTCAGAGGAGACGGATCCTCTTGAAACAGAAGACATTCTAGAAGATATGCCCGATGCAACTTTTGAAGAGATTACTGATCTTGAAGAGAAGGCAAGTAATAATATCGAGATTGCAGATGGTTTTATTGAAGGAACCTCCACTGAAGATGAAGTTGATATTTTAAACCTCACTTCTCAAATTGATCAATTAAATGATATTGATGATAACCAGGAAAAGAAAACTGTAACTCAACAGTTCACAGACGAAGATGTAAAAAAAACCGAATCAGCAGAGCAACACAAAGATGATACAACTGGTATTCATATTGAAGATCACGATTCTGAAGGTATGTATTTTGATGACGAGAGGAATGAATTTATTATTGAAGACTTACCAGATTCAAGTCTGGAAGATGTTGAGTATAGTGATGAAAGCAGGTCATCAAAAATAAAGAGCTCGCAGGAAGAACACAAAGTAGAAGAAAAAGTTGATAAAGACAAGTTAACAATAGATATTCCTGAAGAATTTAGAAACAAGCTATATGAAAATATGGAAATAGATAATTTTGATTCCATCGATCTTAACGAGGCTGAAGAAATAGCAAATGAGGACATTCTCTTTCTAAATGAAGATGACCTTGTGGAAGAGCTTGAAGACTTTGAACTAACTCCGCTTGAGAAGAATGAATCACCAGCAGGAACAATCAGGGAGTCTTTTACAAAGGAATCATCGGAAATAGATGAAAACAGTGAAGAAAGGGAAAGAGAAGAAGAAGTTCATGATGAAATGGATTTTATTCAAGAAGAAGTGATAGAAGAACCTGTTACGAATGAAAATATTGCAAATGTACAGGAAGAGGACAGGGAAGTATTGTCTTCAACAGAGCCGCATGAACCGGTACATGAAGCAGAAGACGCTGACAGAGCTGAAAAAGCTGAGGAACATGAAGAGATAACAGGATTAAATGATGAAGATACATCTCCTGTTGAAGCAGAACTACCAGATGAAATTTCAGATGCGGGTATAACAGATGAGGATATGGAGTATGATAAAGGTTCTGCTTATGTCCCCGGGAATAATGTCCCTATCGAGCCTCCTGGGGTAGTAGAAAAAATCCCCCATGGACTGGAAATGACAGGTGGCTCAGCAGATCAATTTAGGATTGTTGATGATGAAATGGTGGATCGGGAATATGATGAAACGGTTTCTGTTTTTGAAGAAGATTCTCTTGATCGGATATCGTCAGGTATTATTGAGGTGATTGAAGGGGAAGCAAAGATACTAAAAGAAGCAGATCCCACAAGGGATGAAGAAAAAATAGCGTATATAATGAAAGGAACTCTTCCAACTTTTGAAGATCTACTGATTGACTTCGAAGAGGAGTTCAAGTTTAAAGATGATGATGTTATATTTATTGATAATGCATTTATGGCCGATGACTACGATAAATACCTGCATGAGATTGATGAATATTATGAACAGAAGAAAAAGAAAGGAATTACACCCGCAGTTGAATTACTTGGATTAACTCGAGATGAACTTAATTTTTTCGAGGGTTCAGTTTTTGAAAAAGAGTATGAAAGTATTAATGTTGCTGATCAATTTGGTGTTGATCAAGTTGGAATGGATCAGGCAGGAGAAGATTTTGATATAGTTAAAGATATTAGTTATTTTATAGCGGATCCTCAAAGCCTGACTGAGAGAGAAAAAAAGAGTATTGAGGAAGATGTAGAATCTGAAGGGGCCGTTGTTTTTGAAGAGAATGTTGACGATATAGTATCACGATTGAAAACGATGGATCCAAATTATTCAAAAGATGATTACACTATAGCTGAAAAAGCAGAAGAAAAAAAGGCAGTCTCAGGGGATGATGTAATTTCTGAAAAGACAGAAAAGCATGTTTCGGCAAAAGACGAAGCCTTAGATATAAGCGATAAAGTTGTTATTCTGGATAACAAAGACGATCTTAATCGTTTTGTTGATACAATGCCAGTGGAGAAGCAGGAAAATATAAGAAAACTGATGGCATACCTGGATAATCTATTTGAGGAACTGCCAGAAGATGTTATTAAGAATTTTGCGAATTCTGAATATTTTGATCTGTACGTAAAAGTACTAAATGATCTGGGAATATAAGAAATGGGATTACTTGAAAAAGCACTTCAATTTAAACAGGAAATCAATAAGAAGGGTAAGGAAACTTTGATTGACCGAATAGAGGGACCTGCTGACACTGAATTCGAGAAATCAATACCCGAACAAGAAAATGATGATATTTTTTCACTTCCAGAAGAAAATGGATCACCTTCGGATACATTAAAAGTGCAACGGCAAAGCCATGACGAGGAAAAACTACAGGATAAAAAAGAGAAGAAGGAGCCTGAGAAAGAACCTGCCGGTGGAAAAGTATTAATGGAAGAAGGCCCCCTGGGAAGTGAAGACGAACCGGAGCCCGAATATATTAAAAAAGCAGGAAATACAGTACAGGACCAGGATGAAACGAAAATTGAAGAACTAAATGAAAATATTGAAACAAATATTGATGGTGATGAAGAATCAACCTATACCGGAAAACCAGATAAGAAGTTTCAGGATTTTCTTATTCTGTATGAAATTGGGAAGGAGATCGTAAAAGCAAGAACATTGAATGAGTTATATGATGTTATTTTGTTTTCTATAATGGGCCAAATTGGTGCATCATCTTCCTCTATACTGATTATTGATTCAAATGATACAACTGTATTTAAAATTGCTGAATCACGTGGTATTACAATAAAAAACAAAAAAATAAGTTTTAGCAGTGATACCGGAATAATGAATAAAATTACATCTTCACGGGAAATAATTGATATAGAAGGATTCAGTAATAACCAGGAATACCAGGATGAATATTATCAGTTTATTTCAATTGATGCTCGCCTTGTCTGTCCCCTGCGTTATGATGGCCAGGTATATGGAGCAATAGTGCTTGGAGATAAAATAACTATTGGTGATTATACAGATGAAGAAAAAGATTTTATAAGGGCAGTATCAGAAATTGCTGCCATTGCGTTTGAAAAGGTTCATACTATTTCCATGATGGAAAATGATATTGATAATTACAGAAATGAAATGAGCTATTTCTCCCACGTAAGAGAATTGCAGGACGAGTTAAGAAGATATGCGTCGCTGTCTCATTATCGTGAAACTGTGCAGAATGAACTCTCAGGACTTGGTGTAATGAGTTATGCTGTGTTTATTGAAGATTATGTATATGATAGATATAAGTTAGTAACAGTTGAAGAAGAAGATTTATTATCTCTTGATGAAGATGATTTTTTTATAAATAAGAATAGTTCATTATCATCTCTTGTGGCTGATATTTCCGAAAGCACTATCATTGATGAGTTTGACAGGATGAAATCAATTAAAGATGCCTTCGGAGACAACAGAATCAAAAAGATGACACTTTTCTGGTTGTTCCCAATGAAAATTGGAGAGAATCTCGTTGGTTTCATGTTAGTATTCAAATTGAATGATTATTCTGAAAAGGAACGGCTTTTCAATCGCATCAGTGCAACATCAAATCTTCTTATGCTGAACTATATGGGAATGGAATCTCAGGAGCATCGTTTTGATCAATATGTTGATGTTGTTCTTCCGGTGTATAAACGTATTGAGAGCGAAGTAATTAATGCTTCAAGGTTGAATATACCTGTGACGGTAGTTCTCTTTTCGATAAAAAATTTCAAAAGGTACATGAATACGTTCGGAAATAAAAAAACAGATGAACTTCTAAAATATCTTGAATCAACAATCATGCAAAGGCTGTCTGACACGGACTTTACAGTTCGTATAGATAGAAATAAATTTTTACTGGTTTTACCAGGTAAAAATAAAAAGTATGCTGTTCCACTGGCTAATACAATAAGAAACGAGATGGTGCAGAATTTCAGTACCAGGGAATTACAATTACTGATTACTTTTCTTATGGCTGAATTTCCAGAAGATGGTGATAATCTGTATTCACTTCTTGATGCGATTGACTAATTGTGTGTTGATTACCTGTTAAGTAATAATCCTGGATCAATTGGCTTTTCGTATTTTCTAACCTCAAAGTGAAGATGTGGCCCGGTAGTTCTTCCAGTGTTTCCTGAAATAGCGATTTTTTGACCAGTTGAAACTGTGTCGCCCTTTTTCACCAAAATTTTATTCAGGTGTCCATAATAGGTACAATAATTACGGCTATGCTTGACGATAACCAGTTTTCCGTAACCACCACTGTAACCAGAAAAAATGACTCTACCATTCCTTGCTGAGTTCACACGTGTTCCTATCGGGCAGGCAATATCTATTCCACTATGAAATCTTTTATCATGTTGAATAGGATCTTTTCTTACACCAAATCCCGATGTTTTTCTTCCACTGTTGACAGGTGAAGCGAATGCGGTACCAAGAAACAATGAGCGCTCAAGACTGGAAAGTTTACCACATGGGATAAAGATAACCGGTTTGGCTTTGTTGTCCATTTTGTTAACAATCTTAAGAACTTCTGGGGTACCTTTAAATTTGCGGGAGATGTCATCCAAAGATTCATTGCTTTTCTTTTTATAAATTATGCCACGCATATTGGGTATATATATGGTCATTCCGTTGGCGATATCACGTGGAGTTGCAAGATTGTTGGCAGTTATAAGTGTATCCATATCCAAAGAGGTTTTTGCAAGGATAGTCCAGAATGTATCTTCCTGTTTTACCCTGTATTTAAAGAACCGTAACTGTGGTACCTGTTCAGCACTGCGTCCACTCTTTATTACAAATAGTGCAGTACGAACATCCTCCCGAATGCTTTTCAATTCTGGATTGCTACGTTTAAGTGAAGATATTGAGGGTATTATATTTTCAGACCAGCCGGGTGTCCATGCTCCAATGAACAAGGCAACAGTAATCGCGAATATATGTAATGTAAAAAAATGTTTAGCCATCATATTTTGCATATTATGTGAAAGTAATAGAGTTATATATTATATCGGAAAAACTGGTATATTAATGAATGATTATGATTTTTTTGTGACATAATCCACTCAAGTTTTTATAAGTAGGTATCCTATTTTTGGCTTGCATTATTTTTAAATTATCATAGCCTTATGCGTAAGCGGAATAATTCAGTAATAATGCTGGGGTTACATAATTAATAATGGATGAGAAAAAGAAAAAAGCAAGGCAGATTGTTAAATCGATAAAGGCCCTTGAAGGTGTTATGAAAACATCAGGGGACCCCTCGCAGCGTGCACGGGTAAAAAAAGACATGGAATCATTGCGTAACATGTTAAAAGAAATGTATCCGGATGTATCGGTGAAAGATCTTGAAGAAGCAATTGCTACAGATGACCTGTTGGCAGAGCCTTCAAGGGAAGAGATGCTGAGTGGTTATAAGTATATCAAGGTTGTGCCGGTAGAAAAAATATCACCCTACAGGGATGACGAAGAAATAAATATAGCCGCAAGTTTAATGAAATATTTTGAAGACAGGATATGGGGTGTTATTTCAGATCAGCATTCCAAACTTGATTTTTCAAATTCTGCCGAAAGGGACGTGCTGTATCGGAAACTTGATGAATGTAACAGGGCCTTTAAAATATTTTATCAGACTCTTGATGACCTGGAAAGAACAAAATCAGGTGAATACGTTAGCCAGTTGAATCTTATGCGGGTAAAGCAGGGAAGAATATTTCTTATCGAGATCCATGCTTTTTTCAGTGCCGTAAAAGATTTTATTACCGATGTTATTGCTGACAGTGAATTTGGGGGTACAATGGTTCTGAATTCTGATGAAATTATTGTGTATTCTGATTATGAGAAATACAGAACCTTTGATGGATGGAACGTGCTTGACGCGTTGAAATACATGAAAGGTTTTGTTGATGAAGCAAAACAGGTTATAGTTGTCCCTGATATAAAAAATTATAAATAATATACTGGAAGAATCATAGAATTGATTTGACAAGCTTCAGATTCAATACTATATAGTGTTGTTAGAATGATGAATTTAATAAGCGATAAGGTGTAAAAATGGCATTAGCGAAAACCGGTGGAGATGTAGCAAACAACGTAATTGGAGAAAGTTCATATTTTACCGGAAGGTTCCTCATAAACGGTTCTTTGAGAATTGATGGTAGATTTGAGGGAAAGTACCTGCAGGCAGATCAACTATATATCGGCCCGAATGGGAAAATAAGAACAAATATTAATGCTGTTTCAGTCATCATTGAGGGCATGGTGATAGGAAATATAAATGCGTCAAACAGGGTTCTGCTCATGCCCACCGCGAAAATACTGGGTGATATTAAAACTCCTGAGCTCATAATACAAAATGGCGTTATACTGGAAGGTCGATGTACCATTGCCAATGATCTGAAATCTTCTGCAAAAGATCTTATCGACGCCGAATACGAGAAGAACAAGCTTGTGCCAGAGGAGTTCCTTGCGGAAGCATAAACAAGTCATTGGTATCACCATGGGGGATCCGGCTGGTGTGGGTCCTGAAATAGCATTAAAAACCCTTGCAAATCTTAAAGAATCAAGCTTGCCTTTTATACCTGTGTTGATTGGTTCATACGAAGTATTGAAGCTGTATAAGGCTGATATATTTGGCACATATATCATAACTGACCCGGAAAACCTTCATACCCAACTTAATCATGCAGATTCTCACATTATCTGCAATGTGCCTTACTCGGGGGAGCTGCCTGTTCCAGGCAGGGGAAATGTGGATACCGGCCGTGAATCACTACGATATGTTAATATTGCCCTCGAATTATGGAAAACTGGAATAATCGACTGCATGGTAACAGGGCCTGTAAACAAGTCGCTGATTGAAAGGAGTGGTGTCTCATTCACGGGGCATACGGAATATATAGCAGACTATATAGGTGAAGATAACCCCTCCATGCTCATGTTTTCGCCGAAGTACAGGGTACTGCTTGTGACCACACACATACCAGTTTCACGTGTGAAAGATGAAGTTACAAGTGATAAAATTCAGCGTGCAGTAGAAACCGGCTACCAGGCCATTTCAAAAATCGAAGGAAGATCAGCAAATATGGCTATATGCGGTCTTGATCCCCATTGCGGTGATGGGGGTGCGATCGGTGAATTTGATACTACAGTAACAACACCCCTGGTTGAAAAAATGAAACAAATGGATATGAATATATCAGGCCCTTACGCGGCAGATACACTGTTTATGCCGGGGAAATGGGAGCAGTATGATTGTGTAGTGGCAATGTATCATGACCAGGGATTGATTCCATTCAAGGTTCTGGCCTTCGAGAATGGGGTAAATGTAACACTTGGACTTTCAATTGTAAGAACTTCGGTTGATCATGGAACAGCATTTGATATAGCAGGGAAAAACGTGGCGGGATACTCAAGCATGGTTGAAGCGATACACCTTGCATATTTACTTAGGGGTAAGTGAACATTTTACTTGTCTAATTAAATTCTTTTACTCTATTAGTGTACATAGACGTTTTGATAACTTTAGGGCAAGATCATTCATGTTATCCCCCTGGATGTTTATGAAATGAATGTATTTTGCCTCGTTCGCCGGTTTTATTATTACAAGAACTGAAAGATATCCCTTCTCCCTTGTTTGTTGAATACCGCCATGTGATGATTCCTTGTTGATGCTGAATCTTTCAATACCGGAAGAATATGAATAAATTACAATTTTGATTTCTTGATGGGCTTTCACTGCTTTTTCTTTCAGGGGCATTTGACATTTTTTAATTATTGTTTCCCTGTATTGTTCGAGGCCATGGGGAACAACGAAAAGTATCCCGGATGTAGGTTGGTTGTAGACTTTTTTTCCAGCTGTTGAGCATGCAGCCAGGCTGCAAATCAGGATCATGATTCCAAGTATCTGTATTTTCATTTTTTCCGTTTTATGTTAATTATGTTCAAACAATAACAAGTAAGATATAAATGCAAAAAAGAATGCTGATTATATTTGAATAGATTTAATACCAATGTCAACAGAAAATAGGAGTCATTTGGTAACTAAATAATGACGATATGTAAATGTAGGAAAGTCAGGGCCAGTAATTATAAAGAAAATGGATTGATTTTTTATGCTTATCACAGTAATAAATTGTAATAGAATAAATGGTGTGAATATTTTAGTTATGTTGAGTTGAATTATGGAGAAAACACTTCTGGAAACATCAATTTTTTTATTTATCTCTATCTGGGGGTTCACTATACTGTTCTTGTGGTTCAGGCCCCGAATAGAGATATTTTGGAAAATTATCGCTACGGTTATATATGCATTTTATGTATGGTTTTTTTACAAGGAAATAATGACCGGTTATGAGTTATTTACCGGGGCGTATTTTGATGTAACGATGAGATTTTTGAAGGAATTAATAACTCTCATCTTCATGAACCTGTTTTTTCTCTGGCCCCTTGTGCTTATTGTTATTTTTTACAAGTCAAGTGATCTTGGTGCTGAAAAGCTTTTGAAATTTATGTGTATCCTGACCCTGGTCTTATGGATAGTATTCGTCGTGTATGTATTTTACCAGAAGGGTATAGATGAGTTTCTTTTCGAAAACCTTAAAAAAATGCTTCCAGATGCGTAAAATATTTCCCCTGCTTTGTGTTTTTTGCATTCTGTTTGCTATCGTTACTTCCGGTGGGGGTGAAAATAAGAATGCGTCCTGGTATTACAATAAGGGCGCCAGTGAGGCGGTGGAAGGGAACCTGGAAGAGGCAATCAGGCTTTTTAAAAAATCGTTGAAAAGAAATTCCCATTACTCGCTGGCACATTACGGGCTTGGTAAAGCCTATCTCTACGCGGGCCATATCAATGAAGCTGTTAACCATCTGCAAAAAGCAGCAGATTTTGACAGGCGTTTCGCTCCTTCCTTTTTTTATCTCGGCATGGCATACCTTTTCGATAAAAGATACAATGCTGCAGTTAAGGCTTTCAAGAATGCGATAACATTGGACCCTTCAATGGTTGAGGCTTTGTATAATATTGGTGTGGCATATGATGAAACAGGTAGAAGTATCAAGGCACGCATCTATTATGAAAAATATTTATATGAGCGTGAGAAGAAAGATTCGAACATCCTTTTTTAACTACTATATATCTTTTTCATCATTGATAAGTGAAAAATACTGCAGAACTCCTGAAACTTTGAAAAGAGCTTTTATTGATGGATTAACATGAAGAAAATAAAGAGAGGTTTCTTTTTCTTTAAGATCATTTTGTATCTTAATAAATGTGCCAAGGGTAAAGCTGTTTATGTAGGTAACTTTTTCCAGGTTGATTACTACATCCTTTTCTGTTGAGATATTGTTATTGATGAATGCTTCGAGTTCTTCAGCGTTTTCCCTGTTAATATCTTCATTAATGTCAAAGATTAGACTTTTTTTCTTTTCCCTCAGTTGTATATTCATGAACTGCTCCTGTGGTACCTGTGATAATAAATATGGTGAGCGTAAATACGCTCACCATATGAAATATTTATTTTTTAAAAACCGGTTTAATCAACTGTCCTGATCATAGTTTCAGGAGGAATAACATCAACATACACTGAAAGAAGTTTAACAGCTGATGTGTTTCCAACCTTGTCAACAGACTTGGCTTCGATCAGGTGTTCACCGTTTTTGGAAAACTGTATCGGAGCTGTGTATTTTACAAAGTTACCCTTTCCATCAAGCCTGACTAAAAGATCGGCAACACCTGATTCGGTGTCATTTGCAGTTACTTCATATGTGTAATCTACGGAAGCAACTTTCTTGCCGTCTTTGTCGATGAATTCTTTATCAGCCTTGATTTCAACAACTGGTGCGGTATTGTCAACATAAATGGCTACCGAATCGCCTTCCAGTTCCTGCAGGTTACCGTTTTCATCCAATACTTTAAGTGAATATTTTTCTGTAGTATTGAGTACGTTATCCTTAGCTTTTAACTTTAATGATGAATCGCCGGTTGAGTCAAATGCGAATGGAGCCACATACTCGTTGTAGGTGTTTCCATCAAATGAATATTCAACCTGCTTTACACCTGCAGCATTATCCTTGGCGTCAACGGAAAAAGAAAACGCCTGTGATGCGTAATACTTTTCGCCTGATTTCACAACAGGCTGTGATGCGGTGACTGATACTTCCGGTGCGGTGTTATCAACCACAACCTTGAAGTATTTCATGTCTTCCTTGTTACCAACCCGGTCGACACCATAATAGCTGATGTTATGCTTACCTTCTTCTGTAAGTCGGAAGGGAGATTCATAGACCATCTCTTCATCACCATTAATCTTATACATAACCTTGTCAGCAAGAAGATTGTCCTTTACAGAAAGTTCAAACATGACCTTGGAATTAACATAATGATTTAGTCCATCAAAATGCGAGGCTGCTTTTTCAGCATCGGTTGCAATAACTTCTTCTTTTGTGAGCTCTTCTGATTCTGGACTTTCTGTATCAGGAGTTACGGCTGCGTCCTCCATCGTTTCTTCTGTTTCTGCGGGCTCTTCCTGTGAAAATGATACGGTGGAAAAAGCCAATGCAATGAAACAACAAAGAGAAAGAATAAAAATTCTCTTTAACATATATAACCTCCGGGGTTTATTTAATTTTATTGCGGATTCTGTGTGGGAACAGAAATGCACACATTGGTATTTCGCTTATATTACTAAACAAGGCAGCGTTTTGTCAATTCGATTTTTCTGTACTTCTACACAATAGAGATTATTTTTCCAGATAGATGTCAGCATAATTTTTAAATATACGCACTATTTCTTTGTAATGATATTTCGACCCGGGATATGAAGCATTATCCTCGATTTTGAAGGTATTGGAGAATTCTTTATCAGTGACTGAAACAAGGTAATACGGGTTCTTTGAACCGGGTTGATAATAGTCGTTGAGGCGCCATATTCCTTTTTTATTCATATTCATAATGAAATCAATGTATGCTTCACGGGAGAGGGATGCCTTTCGCTTAAGATCAGGAATATTGCTGGAAGCGATATAATAGTTCTCATTTTCCCTGTATACCTCGATTGACCACTGGCTGTAATAAAATGGCAGGGGATGATAAGAAATAATGCACCTGTAGTCGGCAGCAGAGAGGATATCTGTAAGCAGAAGAATGATGATGCAGAAAAGGTACCTGGTTAACCGCTGTGTGAGCATGAAAATAGCTCCCGTAGTTTATCTGATTGTATATGTGAATACGGAGACAGAAAGAAAAGACTTAATGCCGTAACGATGATAGTATGGTTGATGGTGCCCTCTGATACCATTTCAAGTGCTTCATGTTGAGAAACGGTAATAACATCGATATCCTCGGCAATGTCAAGGGACTGATCAGCGATTTTCTTTGAATTCAGTGCGAGGTAGAAGTATATGTGGTTAGACATAATGGCGGGGTTGGCAGAAAGCTTTTTCATAAGGATCATTTCGCCTGCATGGTAACCTGTTTCTTCAAGTAATTCCCTTTGCGCGGATATTTCAGGCAGTTCTCCATCATCCATCAGCCCCGCTACGGTTTCTATAGTTATCTCATCGGTACCCAGCCGATGCTGTTTTACTAGAACCAGCCTTTCATCGTGGGTAAGAACTACGATATTGATCCAGTCAGGATTGTTCAGAACATAGAAATCATGTGTTACATCTTTTTCAGGATGATAGCAACGCAGGTCGTCGATGGAGAAAATCCGCCTGTTAAAGAGTTCTTTGCGTTCCTGTATGTCCCATTTTTTCATTGTAAGCCCCGATAGATTCTTGTGATCAGGCGACAATACACCTTGAATATAGAGGGGTCAACAAATTAACGGTAAATAGTATTTGACCAACTTCCGGCGTATGCGTACAGTATTGCCCATTATAAAGCCGGTGTTATACTAATGATATCTTGCGCATGGTATATATAATGAAGAAAAGAAGAATAATTCCATCAATTATCCTGGCCGGATGTCTTTGCCTGCCAGGGTATACCATGCCTGGATTGCAGGTAGTGGCAAACTTCTCCACGTCAGTGAAAGACCAGACCCCGGAAGTGAAAAAAAATATTGCAATAGCCTGTGACAGGCTTGAGGGCTTTGTGCTGCAAGCGGGATCGGTGCTCTCGTTTAATGGAATTGTTGGCGAAGGCTCTGCGGCCAACGGGTTCGCCAATGGGAACGTATTATACAGGGACGAGGTTGTCCTTGAGCCGGGTGGAGGATTATGCCAGGTCTCATCAACACTTTTTAATGCCATGCTTATGGCAGGGTGTGCCATCGTGGAGCGTCACAGGCATTATCAGCCGGTCACCTATGTACCCCTGGGCCTGGATGCCACAATCAAGTACGGGAAGAAGGATCTGCGCATCAGGAATCCCCATGACCAGCCACTATATATCAGCGCAGTGATGAATAACAGCAGCCTTGCAATTACTATACGGGCTGCCCAACCCCTGAAACATACATACGAGCTGGTGACAGAAGAAGAGGATGTGCCCCTTCCTCTTGATTCAGATGACGGGATACGCCCCGGCATGTCGGTATATGTGTATAGAAACAAGATGAAAAACGGTAAAGTTATTGAGTCCTTTCTCATGTACAAGGATTACTATCCGCCGGTTCGATTGCGATGATACGAACCGTAGCACAGGTATTGATTGTTGTTACCCTAATGGTGGTGACAATTGTTATTGTATGCCTCCCGGTGATGTCGCAGCCAGGTGACGACCTGGAAAGCTGGAGTATAATCAGGGGGTCAACAGAAGAGAAATGTTTGTTTCACTGGCTCAGGCAAAAGGGTGCCGGACACCTGCAGGGTCAAGATGGTAATGTACATTTTTTGTGCACACTTCCTGATTTTTATGGCAGGTTCGGGCTTTTTATTACACTGGTATATAATGGCAGGGTTAGGGGCTGTTACGGCGCCTTTCATCATGCAACTGGTAACGCTGAAAGTGTTCTGGGTGATTATTTAAAAGGGGCATTGACACGGGACAATCGGCACAGGCCGCTGGAGGCCCATGAGTTTGAGAAAAGCAGTATTATACTGACAGTGGCATCAGGTCTGTACCCGGTTGCTTCACTTGAAACTCTTGATATAAGCCGTTTTGGTATAAAGGCTCATTGCGGGGATGGCAGCATTCTTGTCATTGTCCCCTCCGAAATTAAAAGCATAGAGTATTTGAAAAAGATACTTTCGCCATACGATGTTGTGCAGCTGTTCGCGTTCAGGTGTGTTACCCTCAGGGCAGAACCGTAACGCGCCACCAAACATATGAAGGAGTAAACAAATGAAGAAGGTTATTGTGTGTATAGCTCTCATGCTGCTGGTGATTACGGGGTGTACTACCACCGGGAAAAAGCACATGGAGGACGGAACAGTTGTGTATACCGGTCCTGACGATAAAAAACTGCAAAAAGAATATGTGGTGAAAGGACGGGTTCTGGATGCACAGAACAAAGATGCAGTTGCAGGGGCCACGGTGGAGCTGAAGAACGCACAGATGGGAGTGGGCTACTACCTTGAAAAAACAGATAACGGTGGGTATTTCAAAATTGAAAACTTTATACCGCAGGTACGATATATAATTGAAGTTGTAGCAGACGGATACGTCACATATAAGACTACCGAAAAAGTGGAAGCCGGAAAGAGAACTATATACTTACAGAGAGAAGGCATTCTCACGGGTGTAGTGCGGGGAGGTGACGGTAAACCGGTACAAGGGGTGCAGGTAAAACTGCAGCAGACGTCTTCCGGTTATGGACAGGGTAACAAGCCTTTCATACAGTCAACAGGTGATGATGGCAGTTACAGCTTTAACAAGCTTCCCGCGGGCAGATACATGGCAACCTTCAGTAAACCGGGATATATTACCGAAACTGCCCGCATCAAGTATATTAAGAATGGTGAAACCTTCACCCTTCCCATGGTAGTATATGAACCGGCTTCCATATCCGGTACAATCAGCATCAAGGGACTAAACGCCCCTGCCATAAACGTGGACGTTCAGGCGGTTGGCAGGGTAACCTACTCGGCCAGTACTTTCCATGATGGAACTTATGTACTTGAAGACCTGAAACCAGGTAATTACAAGCTGCGAATTCATCACCGGGGATTTGATACAATGGAAACCTCTTCCTTCAAGATAACAGAAGGTGAGAGAAAGAAAGATTTTGATTACGATGTGACCCCGAAAGATCCTGCATTAAGCGTCTACTCATACAGGTATACCTTTGTGCCGGGTAATAAACTTTCATTCAACCTGCGCACCTTTCGCCTTGAATCGGTAAAAGTGCGGGTATACCAGGTGCCGCTGAATACATTTTTGCAGGGGCACGTTGATCCGGATACCATCAATCCGGCAAAAGAGAAATTCAAGGTGTTCACAGAATGGAGTGAACCTATTCACAATTTCAAACCCTACGAATGGCGCTACCAGTCACTGGAATTGAAAGACCAGCTTCCAACCGGGGGCTATTGCATTGAAGTTGAGGGTGCAGGTAAAATGATCAGCCGTAAGTTCTTCTCTGTTACATCGGTGGGGGTGGTGGCAAAGCGATCGCAATATTCCATGTTTACCTATGTGACCCATCTTGCAGAAAACAAACCCATCAAGGGTGCATCGGTGGTGGTATTTGACTCAACACCCGAGAAGAAACAGTACAGGTATTCTACACATCCCTACAAGCCCCCCAAACGGATAGAAGACCTGCCTGTAAAGATATTAAAAAAAGGGCAGACTGACAGCAACGGTGTATTTACCTACAGGATGAAATCCAGGAAACATTATACTGTGCTGGTTATAGGAGAAGACGGCAGCTACGCCCTGTGCAGCACCGGATCGCCATCAGCCTTCGACCGTGAGAAGAACAAGTACTTCATCTATACTGACAGGCCGGTATACAGGGCGGGTGACACGGTGTTTTACAAGGTGGTTGGCAAGGAAAGAAAGCGTAGATTTATGCCGCTCAACGGGCAGAAGCTGCATTACAGGATAATCAACAGGGATTTTAACAGTACGGTGGAAGAGGGCCAGATCACCCTTGACCAGTGGGGAACCTGGCATGGTAAGATCGTCATGGCAGCAGATGCACGGCTTGGTGAATATGATATACGGGTTGGTCCCACGAAGGAAAACCTGTATGCCGCCGGGCGTTACTACATGGAACAATACCGAAAACCGGAATTTAAAATAGACATCACCCCTTCAAAACCCTACTTCACCAACGGTGATACCGTTGAATTTAAGGTTGAGACGAAATACTTTTTTGGTGCCCCGCTGAAAAACGGGCTGGTGCGGTATCGCTTTTATGAAACCAGGATGCGTGATACCGATACCACCTACTGGTGGGAAGAGGATTATCCTTCACGTGAATCATACAACCGTATACGCCTTGAAGGTGAGAAATATCTAAACGATGAAGGGGTGGCCGTATTGCGCTTTGACAGTGGTAACTACCCCTATGATCGTAAGATCACCCTCGAGGCAACCGTGATGGACAAGTCTAATATCAGCATCACTTCGAGCAACTCGGTAAAGGTTGGCCGGGGGGAATATTATATCAAGATAAACCCTGATCAGAATTTTTACGCGGATAATGAGAAAAAGAAAATTGAGATTCAAACCCTGTCCCATACGGGTGATCCCATGCGTGCCGGGGTAAACCTGGATCTTTACCGCTACGTGTGGAAACCCCTGCAGCGTGTATATGTGCATGAAAAGCGTCCGCTGTTTTCAAAGAAGATCACTACTGACAAAAAAGGCCGGGCGACAGTAGAACTGCCCAAAAAGTTTTCATACTACGGCGAGTTTGACCTGGTTGCCGAAAGTACCGACCGTTATAACAACAAGATCAACGCCAACAGGATCATCTGGATATACAGCAGGCAGGGTGGAGAGATAAAGTCAAAGTTGAAGAACCTTGAACTTACGGTAGACAAGACAAGCTTGAAGGAACCCGGTAAGATCACCTGCCTGGTGAAAAGCAGGTTCACCGACTCCTACGTGTGCCTGACACTTGAGGGGCGTGACGTGTATCACTCAAAGGTGGTACAAATGAAAGGGAATATCACACCGGTAACATTTGATGTGAAACCTGCATACGCACCAAACTTTTACCTTACCGCAACCATGCAGAGAAAACGGGCCCTGTATACCAGCAGGGTTGATATTGAACTTCCGGTTGCAGAAACCGGTCTTTCCATCGAGATGAAAAATGATAAAAAGGTATACAAACCTGGAGAAAAGGCAACGGTACATATCAAGGTAACAGATAAGAAAGGGAACCCCCTTGAAGCCGACCTGTCCCTTGCCGCTGTTGACGAGGCTATATACCAGATCCGGCCCGATCACACGCCGAAAATGCAAAATTTCTTCTATACAAAGATATCAAACTGGGTGTTGACAAGCTACTCCTATCCCATACACATTCTTGCCGGTGCCGCAAAAGAGGGGAAGGTAAAGATCAGGGAGAAGTTTGAAGATACTGCCTTCTGGAAGGGAAAGATACGAACCGATGCCGCCGGAAAGGCTTCGGTCACCTTCACGTTACCCGACAACCTTACCGTCTGGAGGCTTACCGCCAGGGGGCATGATCGTGAGGGACGGGTTGGAGAAGATAAATCAGAATTCCAGGTAACACAAGACCTGATCGCCCGAATCGGACGACCGCGGTTTGCCGTTGAAGGTGATACCATGGGTATCATCGGTATTGTCAACAGCAATACTAAACGGGGTTTGAAAGAGGTTACCACCACCATGAAGATCAACGGGAAGAAGGCTGTGGCCGATAACCCGGTGAAGATCAGCCTGCCTGGATTCGGGTCTTCCAGGGAATATTATACAACCATTATTCCGGATGATACACAAAAGCTCACCATGGAATATACCGCAATTGCGGACGCCTCAGCCAGCGACGCACTGCGCCTGCATGTGCCCGTAGAGCGGCGGGGGGTGCGCTACAAGCTGTACGGAACGGGAGACATGGCAAATAACAGCAAAATTGTTATACAGCCGTTGAAAGACAGCACTGATTTTGATTTCGTACCCGAGTCGGTTACCATACAGGTGAACCCTTCACCGGTAATACAGATGCTTCGGGCCACAGAATTTCTTATGCAATATCCCTATGGCTGTATTGAGCAGACCATAAACAGGTTTCTGCCGGCAATGGCGGTGTACAGGCTTGCCCAGGGGCAGGGGTACGGGGCATTGCTTTCAGAGAAATCCACAAAGGAACTGCATGCCAAGGTTGATTCGGGGATATCACGGCTGCAGCAGCTGCAGAACAGTGACGGTTCGTGGGGATGGTGGTATGGCGACCGGGGTAATGGTTTTGTAACCGGTTACGTTCTGAGTGGTTTTATGCTGGCGCAGAAGAACGGGTATGCCATAAGTAAAAATGCTATCGATAAGGGTGTATCTGCCGTTGCCAGGATGCTGAAATACCGGCAGGTGTCACATGACGCGATGGCCTACCTGCTGTACGTGTACGCCCTTCATGGAAAATGGGACCAAAAGGCCTACGAGTATTGCACAGACAAGCTTGCAATGAACCCCTACCAGTTGGCATATATTGTGCGTGCCCTGGTAAAGGCTGATGGCATAAAAAAACTGAAAAATGAAAGAAAACAGGATCTCAAAAAGGATTTAAAGGAGTTCCTGGCCGCGTTAAAAGAGAAACAGGAACTTGACGGACGGGGGATATACTGGCCCAGCGTGGGAACCCAGCAATGGGGATGGCCGGGAGGACGTGCTGAGATTACTGCACACGTGCTTTCAGCTCTCGTTGAAACGGGTGACACTACTTCACTGGTGTCAAGGGCGGTGCGTTCGTTGACCAAAAGAGGGAAGGGTGGCGCATGGAACTCTACCAAGGAAACCGCCACGGTAATATTTGCCCTGGGTGACTATATTGACAGTATCGGTGCCGCACCGAAAACCAGCGGAAAGGTAGCCTTCACCCTTGACGGAAAGCATCTGACCGAGTTTACCTATGATCTGAGCGGTGAGATTGACATGAAGAACTTTACCAGGACACTGCCCCTTGAAGGGGGAAGAACGGTTCCCGAATTTACGGTGGAAGCCGCGGGGGATGCCGGCAGGGATCTCAGTTACGAGGTGGTGATCAACGGTACCCTGAAATTCAAAGATGCCGGTGTGCTGTCACTCTTTAAATCCGAAAAACGAAGCGTGAATGCCCTGTCCAATGGAATACAGATTGCCCGTTCATTCTCATACGTAACCAGGGTGAAGGACATTCATCATAACGAGTACCTTGTACCGCAGAATATTGATGATAAGAGAGAATTGAAGATAGGAGATGAACTGCTGGTAAAGGTGAGGTTCGTGGCAAGTGATGATTTCGAATACCTGGTGCTTGAAGATTACCTTCCGGCTGGTTTCGAGGTGGTGGATAAAAACGCCTACGACGGCTATCAGCCGTACGTGAATGCCGAACGCTGGGATAACAGGATGGTGTTTTTCTTCAACAGCCTTCAGAAGGGGAAATACTACGAGATTGCCTATATAATCCGGGCAGAGCTGCCGGGCACTTTCAGTGTGAAACCATCCAGGATGGAGTGCATGTATGAACCAACCATACAGGGATGGGCGCCGCCGGGTTCCATCGAAATTGACAGGAAGGAATAATACCAGCAGCATTACCCGGATACTTCTTCTGCTGTGTGTTCTTTCGCCGGCAATGCTTTTTGCCGGCGAAGAAAGGGTGGGTATACAGGTGCTCTCGAAGCACTTTCGCCAAATGCGCGAAGAGGGCAGGGGGCAGATCGTGTGCACCTTCCCAGCTGGAACCAGGCTGTACGGGGAGGGGGCAGGCAGTAACATTCCTGTGCAGCGGCTGCAGCTGAGCTTTCACCGTGGCTGGCATGTGACCATGGATGATGTGCCGGTTGGCCTGCCGGTTGAATGCGAAATCGAAGCCCCGCCCGGTGGGCAGTCCTTTGCCCTGAACCTGGCAGGTGTAAAGCGAACCTATCCCCTTCCGCTATACCTGTCCCTTGATAAGAATGAAGATCCTGTTACCGTGGTTTATGAAGACCCAACGCGATATGCATCTGACAGTGCCCGTGCCGAATACGGCAACAGGCCTGCCATACACCGTGAAGCGTTGGCAGCCCTTGCCCACGTGATCCTGGCCCGGTGCCGGTACATACAGGATAATCACCCCGGACATCCTTACCGGTTCTGCGACCTTACCCATTGCCAGGTCTACAGGGGGAGGACGGGGAAGCCATCCCTCCTGCACGATGATAGATGGTATATAGATCACCAGAACCTGGCCGGCCACCTGCTCTTTCATTCTCGTTGCGGGGGGCATACCATGGACATGGGTGTGTTTGGAGCGGAGGAGAGAGGTTTCCCGCCGGTGAAGGATATTCTTTACAGAACAGGAATGGTGCTCTGTCATGCAGGTGATAACGGGTGGACACGAATGCTTTCACCGGTACAGGTGCGGGACATCCTGGATGATGAGAAGCTTTCACGTCCCCCCCCTGCTGTTGAATATGATTCGGGGGTGCCGGTTGTTATGATGAAAGGGGATTCGGGCTCGTTGACCCTGGCGCCGGAAACTTTCAGGCTGAAGATTAACCGGGTAATGGGCTGGAATTTTCTTAAGAGCAATAATTACCGCCTTGAGATGGTGAACAGGGATGACGGCCCCGCTTTGCGTTTTAGCGGCAGGGGGCTTGGGCATAACGTAGGCCTGTGCCAGCACGGGGCGCTTGCGTTGGCTGCGATGGGTTATTCGCGTTACGAGATACTCACACATTATTACAGGGAACTTTCCCTGAAAGCGGTAGAAGGGGAAATGGCGGGGTCGCCCAACCTGTCCTATATGACATTTGATATGCGCAGCGGGCAGGTAACGGGGCAGAGCCATCCGGCCATGGCAGAGCGGGTGGTGCCGCCGGGATCATTGTGGAAGATCATCATGGGGCTGTACCTTGTGAGCCATCGGCCCGACCTTGTGGATGGATATCATTTTACCTGCGGGTCACGGGGAGATGCCCAATCCATTCTAAGCGACGGCTGCTGGAAACCGGAAGGGCATGGGAGGATGAGCCTGTTCCCTGCACTGTCACATTCGTGCAACATGTATTTTGCTTCACTTGCGGGTGAGATTTCGTTTAATGATTTTAACAGTTTTTACGCGACGTTGTGCCAGAGGCTTGGGCTTCTGCATGCATTCTCGGCGGTAAATGGCAGGGCTGAGTGGTCAAAACGATGCGCCGGGCTTGATTTCCAGGTGAGCATGCGGGTGGGTGACCTGGTGAAAATTGCCATGCTGGTGAGCGGGGTGTCTACCAGTAATGACGGGGTGAACCGGCTTCGTGAAGAGATTGACGGGGAAGGTCTTGTGAGGATACGGAGGGCACTTGCCGCCACCTTCACCGAAGGTACCGCGGCGCTGCCGATACATCCTGCAGGGCCGGAGTGTAACTGGAAGGACCCCGTTGGGTTGACCAGGGACATGCAGCAGCAGCCTGTTGATGCAGGCCTGTGGGGGAAAACTTCAACCGTAATCGACGGTACCAACCTCCCCCTCGGATACGGCATGTTTCTGGGTGGAAAGGATGAGAAGGGGATTATTGTGATTCTACGGAAGGGGAATGGTCACCTGGCGGCGCAGTGGGGACGGCTGATCCTTACTGACAGGCTGGGGGTGAAGTGACGGGGGGATGTAGGGGGCCCGTTGAGCAGCATGTTACTATGATGCGAATTTATAAGTATACCAAAAAATTTGTGGTGAAGTTATGAAAAAGATTCTGCATTCTATATTCTTCCTTATAATATTAATTATACCCTGCATTGGTGATGCGGCATTCATGTTCCATCCTGAACTTGACTGGAAGTCTATCAGGACAGAGCATTTCTGGATACACTATCACCAGGGGCTTGAAGACCATGCACGGCGGCTTGTACCCATCGCAGAGAAGGTGCACCGGCAGCTGGTGCAGGCCACAGGGTGGGAGCCGTACTGGCGAACCGACGTGGTGCTGGTTGACAACACCGATCAGCCCAACGGGTTTACCATACCGGTGCCTTATAACCGGGTGCAGCTTTTTATCGTCCGCCCCGAAGCTGACAGTTCTATTGGTAATTATGATGACTGGATGGAGCTGGTGTTCATTCACGAGTACAGCCACGTGTTCAACCTTGATATTATTGACGGTATTCCCGAAGCCACAAGATATACCCTGGGCCGGGTGTGTTTCCCCAACATGTTCCTTCCCATGTGGAATCTTGAAGGGTACCCGGTATACCGTGAATCCCTTGAGTATCCATACGGGAGGGTGAACAGCAATTATACTGACATGGTGATGCGGACTGAAATTGAAGAGAACTCCCTGAAATCAATAAACCTGGCCTCGTATTTCCCCAGGGAATGGCCTTCGGGGATGGTGCCCTACCTGTACGGGGGACTTTTCGTGGACTACCTGCAGGAGACCCAGAAGGATGGACGGTTCGAAGAGGTGTTCAGGGAGAACGCCGACAACGTGCTTCCCTGGCTGGTGCAGAAAAACGCCCGTGACGTGTACGGCAGGTCGTTTTATGCCCTGTGGGAGCAGTGGCAGCAGGAGGCGGTGCGGCGTTACACCAGGCAGGCAGACCAGATCAGGGAGAAGGGGGTGACGGAGCCCAGGGTGCTGACCCATAGCGGGTATTTCACCACCATGCCCCGCTTCAGCAGTGATGGACAAAGTCTCTACTACACCAGGATGACCAATTACAATATTCCCGCACTGATGCGCGTTTCGCTGAATACGGGTGAAAAAGAGAAGCTTGCCAGCATACACATGCCCTCATGGCTCAGCGTGACGGGTGAAGACAGGGTGCTGCTGGCCGACCTGGAATACTATAAAACCTACTTCATGTATAACGACGTGTTCACCTATGACCACGGCTATGACCGCAAAACCTGCGGCCTGCGGGTCCAGTCTGTAGACCCTTTCCCAGACGGCACAATGGCATGCGTGCGGATTGAGGACGACCGCTACAGCCTGCTGGTGCTTGAAAAGGACTACTCGGTTTCGCGGGTGCTCATTGAGAAAACGCCCCTGCAGATCTCGGGGGTGAGGGTATCTCCCGGCGGGAAGAGTATAGTGTTCTCGGCCAGGGACGCAAATGGATACAGTCATATCTTCCTTTATACTATGCAGAATAACACCATACGCCAGCTGACAGGGGGGACGTACAGCTGCATGCATGCTGACTGGTACCCGGATGCCTGGAAGGTGGTTTTTGTGTCTGACCGTGACGGGGTGTACAATCTTTACAATATTGATCTGAACTCCGGGCAGGTGAAAAAGCTCACCAGCGTAATTGGCGGGGTGTTCTGGCCGGACGTGTCCCCGGACGGGTCACGTATCGCCGTTGCTTCATACGGTAAGGACGGGTTCAACGTGGGCATAATTCCCCAACCGGCCGACGGTGAAGTGGTGGGAACAATACCATCAGAACCGGCCGACGGGTATTTCAGAACAGCCGCGTTATACGATGACCAGGACAGGTTCGGCGGCAGGTCCGGCGGATACAATCCCCTGTACTCGCTGGTGAACCCCGCCTGGCTGCCGGTGCTTTACTCGGAGGAAATATACCCCGACGGCTATGACAGCTGGTACGGGTTCTATACCATGGGGGCGGACACCCTCTACCGGCATTTCTACACGGTGTACGGGGCAGCGTCGGTAGCGCAGAAGCGGGCGGACGTGTCCCTGCAGTATACCTATGCCGGGCTCTATCCTGATATAACGGTACTCTACAGTGACAACTCCCTTTTCTACGGGGAGGACACCTTTCCGTGGGAGGAAGAACATTCAGAGAACCTGAAACGAGAACTTGAACGAAACATTGAAGCAGGGATATCAATCCCGTACGTGCAGTTCTACAACCAGCACCTGCTAAGCCTGTCATACAGCCGGGAGGTGACCTGGACTGACATCTACTACAGCGGTGCGGGGGTTTTCGAATACCGGGACGTGCTGGCAGGTTTTCACGGGGGATACTCCTTCAGCAGCGCTACCTCGTATTCCTACTCGGTAAGCCAGGAGGACGGGGTTACGCTCATGGTTATCGGTGACTGGTATACAGACAGTGTGGGGTCGGACGTGAATTACGGGAAGGTGCGGGGTGAACTTGCATGGTACCTTCCGGGTATATGGCGCAACAACGTCATCATGCTGCGGGGACGGGGAGGGGCTTCGTTCAACAATCCTGGCTACCTTGACCCCTACAACCTGGGACGGTTCGAGAAGGGGAAGACCGGCGCCGCGGAAACCGGCGAGGACCGCTTCGGTATGCGGGGATACGCGGCGGACATGTTCTACGGGGACAGGCTTGTGGTTGGTGCCCTGGAATACCGCCTGCCCCTGCTGCAGCTTGACCTGGGATACGGCACACTGCCGGTGATGCTGCGTGATGTCTGGGCGGTCCCATTCGTGGAATACGGCAACGTGTGGAAAGGCAGCAGCGGCCTTGCTGATTTCAGAACCTCCGTGGGAGGTGAACTGCATACACGCATCACCCTGGGCTTTGGCTATGACATAAGCGGTTTCGCGGGTGTTGCCCACGGCTTTGACCGGTACGGGGAAACGCAGGTCTACTTCGGTGTTGCCGGCATGTATGAGGGGGCGGCCGAAGGCAGGCAGTCGCGGGGTTTGATGCGTTAAGTATGTGAATCAGGGGCTGGACTTGTGGGGGTGTTAGCTTTCACCGCAAAGGCGCAAAGGGCGCAGAGATTCGTGAAGAAATAAATAATATTCCCCCTTTGCGGTAATCTTTTAACCACTTAAAAGAGAAAGAATTAAAAAATTTCCGGAACAAAATAGTGTTTGTCCTGTCCAATAAACAGGACTATATTTAATACATTCAAAAATCTTCATACACGAACCGGGGGCGGATATGAAACGGGCATTATTATTTGCTGTGATGTTTCTTGCCGTTGTCAGCTTTGTGCATACCCATAATGGGCACACCCAGTCAAAATATACCATCGCGGTACTTGACTTTAAGGACGTTACCGGCGATTCCGCGCTCTCCTACCTGAGCGTTGCGGTACCCGAGCTGATAGCCACCAACCTGGCCCAGAGCGGCAAAATGGTGGTGCTTGAGCGTGAGCGGGTGAAAAAAATACTGGAAGAGAAAGGACTCACCGCCGCGGGGGTGACCGAGGGTGATGCCAACGAAATAGGCAAACTGCTGGCAGCGAAGCAGCTGCTTACCGGTTCGGTGGCCAGGACGGGGGAGAACCTGCGGATTGATGTGCGCCTCATCGATGTAAATTCCGGAAAGATCATGGCAGCCGATAAACAGCGAAGCCCTGATGTTGACGGTGTCATTGACGCGGTGGATATCATATCCGGAAGGATGGTGAAATCGTTGACCGGCAGTTACGTAGATTTTTCCGGTGACGTGGAACCTGACAGGCCCGTAGTGAATACCGGGCTGGTAACGCTGGAGCTGCAGACGCAGAACAGGTATATCAGCAAAAGCAACAGCGGAAGTTTTTACGTAAGAACAGGGTTTCTCGCGGGGAAAGCTGAACGTCCAGAGAAGAGACTGCCGCTGAATATATCTGTGGTGCTCGATCGAAGCGGCTCCATGTCTGACAGAGGAAAACTGGACTATGCCAGGGATGCCATGAAATTTCTTGTGCGCAACCTTGAGTCAGCTGACATCTTGTCCATCGTAACCTATGATGACGTTGTTGACGTGGCACTTGAGCCGGAAGTTGTGTCAGATAAGAATAAAATATACAAAATTATTGATGCCATAGAACCGGGAGGGGGAACAAACCTGAGCGGTGGCATGCTGGAGGGCTGCAACCAGGTAAAGAAAAAACTAAAAAGCAACCAGGTCAACAGGGTATTGCTGATATCTGACGGGCTGGCCAACGTGGGGGTAACCGACCCCCGCCAGATACAGCAGCTTGCCAGGCAGAGATCCGGAGAAGGCATTACCATATCAACATTCGGCGTTGGGCAGTATTTCAACGAGAAGTTGATGACCGGTATTGCCGAGTACGGCAGCGCCTTTTATTACTACATTGACAGGGCGGATAAGATTCCCGAAATTTTCTCCAATGAACTGGAGGGGCTTCTGGCAGTGGTGGCACAGAATTGCAGTATTGAGATACGACCCGAACATGGTACACGGGTTGAAAAGGTATACGGATACACGGCAAGTGATACAGATGATGGAGTAGTCATTAAAATGGGTGACGTGGTCTCAGAAGAAAAAAAACTGGCCCTGCTTGCACTTATACCTTCCAGGCAGTCTATCAGCACCGGTGTGCTTGCAACGGTGGTATATACCTATGATGAAACGGTAAAGGGTGAAGGCAGGATAAGCTCAAGTAAAAAGGTGAATGTTGTATCAACGGCTGACAGTAAACTGGTGTCCCGCAATATGAATCCACTGGTTATGAAGGACGTCAAGATGTTCGTATCATCTTCCATGATGGAAGAAACAATGGACCTGGTTGATAAGGGCAGGGTTGATGACGCGAAGGCGAAAATCCAGGAAAACCTCGAGGTGGTTCGTGATGGACTTTCACAGTACAAATCACGGGAGATGAAACGACAGGTGCTTAATATAGTTGAATACCAGTCACGGCTGGAAAGGGCCTCAGAGGAACAGGATCTGAACGCGGCTTCGGAGTCTTACCAGATGATGCAGAAAGATTCAAGAAGTAAGCAGTATAACCTGCGTAAACGAAAGTAAAAAGGGAACGGTTACCATCCTTCCTTTATTATGTTGAAATAGCAGCAGTACGGTCATTTTTTCTTGCAACTGTATCCTGCTTCGGTATAGTGTAACAGCTGAATATTGAAAAGCTGGAGATGGTGTTGGTTAATGCTGAAACATTATACGATAATATAAACAGCGCCCTTATCGATGAGCGGCTGGGTGCCATACAGAGAAATATTACCCGTAATAGTCCCTATATTCACAAGTGTGGTGGACTTGGGCCGGTGGTGCAACGCTTTTCCGGTAAACATGTTATTGTATGCGGCGCGGGTCCTTCCCTTGAAGACAGCATGAGTGAGTTGAAAAAGTATTATCAGCGTAAAGAACTGGTAATACTTGCCGTGGATATGGCCTTGAAACCATTATTGAAAGCGGGAATAACCCCATCCTTTGTGATATCCTGTGAATCTACGCCGGTACCTTTCTTCTATGGTGTTCCCACCGAAAAGATACATCTTCTGGCATTCAGCGGTATGTCAAATATTAACGTCCGCCAGTGGAAAGGAAGTATGAGTTTTTATAACTGGCTGCTGCACAGTGAGCCCTTCAATGAATTGTGGAAGCAGGCAGGAGAAGAGCTTGGATACGTGGCTACCGCAAGTATCGTTACCACCCAGGCAGTATCCCTGGTGCTTGGATGTAATATACAGTCATTGATTCTGGCGGGTAATGATCTGGCATTTGATAAAAGATACTATACGGCCGGAAACATGGCAACGGAGCAAACAGCTTTGCGGCAGTGTCGCACGATCCCTGCTGAAACAGATGAATATATGCGCATTCTTCGAAAACGTCATTATATGATTAACAGGCGCAGCAGGCAATGGTATACTGATCATCAGTTTCTGGCTGCCAGGCAATGGCTGGATGAATTGTTTTATAAAGTCAACGTGCCGGTATATGATTGCAGTTTGCCTGGATGCAGTGAGAGATCTGTTAATAAAAGAACAATGAAGGAAGTTATAAATGAATTATTGCCTTCAAGAAAAAAAAGGAGAACATAAAGATATGATAGTATTGCACAAGATAAATGGTGACGAATTTGTAATGAATTCAAATCATATCGAGGTGATCGAAAAAAAGCCCGATACAACTATTACACTGACAAATGATCGTAAATATATCGTGAAAGAAACCATTGATGAAGTACTTGAAAAGGTAAGAAATTATCACCGATTGTTACTTACCCCGTAAGCTGTTTCACGGGGGCATTTATTACTGAATTATTTTATGAAAATTACCGAAATACTACTATAGGATACTGTATATGAGAATATTCAACCGCTTGGAGTCATATATATGGATATAGCAACCATTGGTGGGTTAATTGCCGGTTTTACATTTATAATTCTTGGGATTCTGTTTGCCAAGGGCAATCCGCTCATGTTCTGGGATCCCGCGTCTGTTATGATTAGTCTTGGTGGCTCGTTTGCGGCCATCCTTATCTCGAATCCACTGGCAAAAGTGATGGGAGCGTGGAAAGTTGCCCGGTTTGCTTTTTTTGCACCCCGCATTAATCCCAATGAAATGATAATCACCCTTGTATCCTTTTCTGAAAAGGCAAGACGTGAAGGTCTTCTCGCACTTGAAGATGACCTTGACGAGCTTGATGATGATTTTCTTCGTAAAGGAATACAGCTGGTTGTGGATGGTACAGACCCGGAACTGGTACGGCGAATCATGGAAACCGAACTTGAGAACATAATATCCCGTCATGACGCGCAACGTAAACTTTTCGAGGACTGGGCATTATTCGCCCCCGCCTTTGGTATGATCGGAACCCTGATAGGGCTTATCCTGATGCTTGTAAATATTGAAGACAAGTCGGCTATCGGGCCTGGTATGTCTGCTGCTCTTATCACTACTCTTTATGGTGCCATCCTGGCAAACCTCGTAATGCAGCCGGTTGCAAATAAGCTTGAGCTGAGAGGCAATGAAGAGGTGCTCTTGAAACTTATTATGATCGAGGGTACATTATCCATACAGTCAGGTGATAACCCGAGAATTGTTAAAGATAAGCTTATATCTTTCCTTGAGCCTGCAGAACGGGAGGCAATCACCAGCGAGGTGGGAGATTAATGAAGAAAAAGGAAAAGAAACAAAGGGCGGGTTCACCGGCGTGGATGACCACGTACGGTGATATGACAACCCTCCTTCTGACTTTTTTCATATTGATGTTTAATATTGCCGATATAAGTGGAAAAGACTTTTACCTGGTGCTTTCGTCCTTTCGGGGGTCATTGGGAATGTTTGAAGGTGGATATTCACTTTCAGCCGGTCGCCTGGAAGAACTGGGCCAGAATATGCAGAACCTGCCTTCAAGTGAGCAGGGACGTGCCCTTGCAAGAAGCCTGAAGCGGGCACTTGAAGCATTTAAACCTGAGATCAAGGCAAAAAAAGTGCGGGTGCAGGATGATGAAAGGGGACTGGTAATTACCCTGTCCGGGGACGCGTATTTCGACCCGGGAAGTGCGGAGTTGAAAGATGAGGTAAAGCCGGTACTGGACAAGGTTGGGGCAATCATAAAAAGCATAGATAACTATACCAGAATTGAAGGACATACAGACAACAGGCCGGTGGCACCAAGGGGTTTGCAAGAAGGGTATGATAATAACTGGGAACTCTCGTCGGCCCGCTCTGTGAACGTTGTGGAGTACCTGGTTGAAGAGGAAAATGTAAAGCCGAAACAGCTCTCATCGGTGGCTTTTGGTGAACACAGGCCCATAGATGATAATAATACACCCGAGGGGAGGGCATATAACCGGAGGGTGGATATTGTAATACTTCGTGACAGGGGAATGCCCAGGCAGACGTCGCCAAAAATTTCAAGACCGCTGCCCGATGAAGAATGGAGATAGGAATTTTTTCAGGAATGCGGTTTAGTGACATAATCATAAATTAATTGACATTTGATTTTATTATATTATGATGTCAATTAATTGCTTAAATTAATTGACTTGAAGGTTACCTTGAGATAGCCTGGGCGATTGTCGCTTTTTTGTGATGCAGGATGTCACGTGTGCTGTGTGGGCCGGTTTTGAAAATAAATTTTCAGCAGGGATGAATAGCTGTAATTATTATTTAAAGGTGAACGTATGGGTGACGAAGAACGAGTCAATGTTGATGATATCGAAGAGGAAGAGTCTGAGGGGTTAGCGAAAGCGCCGTCGTCGTCAGATGCTTCCAGGGTTATAAAGCTGCTCCTGTATATTGCCGGGGCCATACTGCTGGTATTCATTGTGATAGGCATTTCGTACCTGGTAACAAAATACGTACAGGAACAACGATATGAGCGGGAGCAGGATATTGTTCTTGCGCCGCCGCCGGCACCGCTTTCTCACTTTGATCTGCCATCGTTTTCGGTTACAACCAAGGATGCCGAGCCGCATTTTGCCAAGCTTACGGTTTCACTTGGATACGAAGAGAATGTTGCGTTAAACGCTGAACTGGTGCAAAGAACGCCCCAGATTCAGCATATAATTAATATTGTGCTGCGTGGAAAGAAATATGAGGATATGGATTCCGTCGAAGACACGGTGAACCTGTCAGAGGAAATAAAAGCGCATATCAATACAATATTGATTTCCGGGAAGGTTAAGGAGGTTTATTTCCGGGAATTTGTAGTTAACTAGAATTATTTTTATTATCTTGTCAGTATAAGGTAGAAGAGTACGCCTTGAAGACTGATTGTTCGGAGGAATTACATGGGTGACGGATCACTGTCCCAGGACGAAATAGATGCTCTATTACAGGGAGCTGATGACATGCTGTCGGGGTCTGGTGCGGCTCCATCCGCGGAAGCCACACCTTCAAGCGGACCCCTTTCACCGGTAGCTCGCGATAGTATCGCGGATCTCTTTAGCGGGGCAATGGCTTCGGTTTCACCCGCATTGTCCGGATACCTGGGTAAAAACATTACCATATCCAATGCCATGGTGGAGGTGAAGACAGCAGATGCTCTGAGATCAGAGCATAACAAGCAGTACGTACAAATTGCCATGAATTTCACCGGTGGTGTTACCGGTGCTAACCTGATCGTGTTTTCGATGAACGATGCCGGTGTCATTTCGTCTCTCATGATGGGGGACGATTCGGGTGCTCCTCCATCCGAACTGACCGATGCCCATCAGAGTACTCTGCAGGAGTTTGTCAGCCAGATGCTTTCATCCACCGCAACACATATCAGTGAACACATGGGACGCTCAATCAATACAACGGTACCTGAACTTTCTGTTGCCGGAAACGGACAGGAGCTGTCATTGCCGCAGGGTAACGAGCTTGTAAGGATTACCTATAATCTGAATATTGAGGGGCTGGTAAACTCCCGCCTGTATCATATCATGGATCTCGGCCTGGCCCGTGAACTGGCAGGATCTTCAGGTGGAGCCGGCGGAGGTGGCGGCGGAGAACAGATGCAGCAGATGCAGGAACCTTCCCAGCAGAGAGGCCCGCAGGTAGGCATAAGCCCTGTGAAATTTCCACCCCTGGGTGAAGGGATGCCAGCTGCAGCATCGGGCAATATAAATTTACTTCTTGATGTCCCGATGACTCTAACCGTTGAGCTGGGACGTACAAGACAGCTTGTAAAAGATATTCTCGGACTTGGAGAGGGCTCCATTATCGAGCTGGACAAGCTTGCCGGTGAACCGGTTGACCTGCTTGTAAATGGAAAGCTTATTGCCAAGGGCGAGGTTGTTGTCATTGATGAAAACTTCGGTGTGCGTGTAACAGACATCGTGAGTCCGGCTGAACGATTAAATAAAATACAGGTGTAACGATACCGTAGATGAGAAAGGTATATTCAATTATAATAGTCATTTTGTTTTGCGGGACATTTGCGTTATGTCCCATTAAAACATGTGATCAGTTTCAAAGTGTTTTTGACGGTGCATATGCTGCTGAAAAAACAGCTCAACCTGAAAGCGGTAAAAAAACCGAAAAGAAAACATTGGATAAAACAGACATTACCGGTGAGAAAAAAACCGGAGAAGCAGAAGAGAAGGGGCTTTACGATTACGAGGAGCCCTCAACTGAAGAGCAATCGTATGGATGGCTGATATTTAAGACTATTCTGATTCTTGGCACCCTGGTTGCCGGATTTTACTTCTTTTTCCATTATGTAACCAAAAAGGCGGGAATACAGACTGTAGGGCAAAATGTTATGCAGGTACTATCTGTAGTACCTGTGGGACAGAATAAATTTCTCCAGGTCGTAGATATGGCGGGTAAGATCCTGGTGCTGGGAGTATCAGACAATAATATTAATCTTATTACAGAGATACACGATAAGGACGAGATCGACAGGATTCGCCTGCTGAGTTCCAGGTCTGCCCCACCTGCCCCGGGAGGCTTTCAGGAATTTGTGACAAACCAGATCGGCAGGGTTTTTGATCGTGTTAAGGGCACGGGGAGTGATGCGCAATTCGGAAGAGATCATGATTATGAAAAAGATTCGATGCAGTATCTCAACAGTCACAGATCACGTCTCAGGAAGTTAAATGGCGATGAAACGGATAATTAAATATAGCGCTGCGGCGATTATTCTTATTACGGTTCTGCTGGCCGCTGGTCAATTATTTGCCCAGGACGCGGGTGGCGTTCGCATGCCTATACCAAAAATAGCATTTGATATAGAAGAAGCATCATCACCGAAAGATGTTGCCCTCAGCCTGCAAATATTATTTTTACTAACCATATTGACCCTTGCACCTTCCATAATTATGATGATGACAGCCTTTACCAGGGTGGTCATTGTTCTCGACTTTGTGAAAAGGGCATTGTCCCTGCAGCAGATGCCGCCGACACAGGTAATTGTGGGGCTTGCCATCTTCCTTACAATATTCATTATGGCTCCCACATTTTCCGAGGTGAATGATACGGCCCTGCAGCCATACCTTAACGGCAAAATCAGCAATGAGCAGTTTTTTGAGCGGGGCATGAAACCCATGCGTTCATTCATGTTCAAGCAGACGCGAAAGAAGGATATTGCACTTTTTATCGAACTCGCCAAGCTGGAGAAACCAGAAACACAGGAAGACGTACCCTCGTACTGCCTTATTCCCGCGTTTATGATCAGTGAGTTGAAAAAGGCTTTCGAGATTGGTGTATACCTGTTTATACCCTTTATTGTTATAGATATGATTGTAGCCAGTGCATTGATGGCAATGGGGATGATCATGCTTCCACCGGTTATGATTTCGCTGCCGTTTAAAATAATATTGTTTATACTGGTGGATGGCTGGAATCTGCTCACGTATGAGCTGGTACGTTCATTTGTGCAGTAGTTCGTATAATTTGGAATCAGGGATGATATTATGACAGATATTACTGTTATTAAAATAATGCGTGAAGCGTTGATGGTGGCCATGGTGGTGTCTGCCCCCATACTGGGCATTGGTATGCTGGTGGGACTGATCGTATCAATTTTTCAGACCACCACCTCTATACAGGAACAGACACTGACATTTGTGCCGAAGATACTGGCTATCTTCGCGGCGTTGATCTTCTTTGCCTCATGGATGATGCATACGTTAATCAATTACACGAAGGGTGTGTTCATGATGATCTCAAAGATTGGTGCCGGATAACATGCAGTATTTTGTTCTACAGTTCCAGATATTTTTTCTTATCATGGTGCGCATGGCAGCCATGTTCATAGTGGCCCCGTTTTTTTCAAGCGGGGTTATCCCTTTGAGAATGAAGGGTATTGTGGCGTTTCTTTTGACACTTGTTATGTTTCCTATCGTGTCATCGATGGGGTATGAACCCACAACTAATATGGGTTTATTTGCCGTTATGGTTACACAGGAGATTATTATTGGTTTATTTATTGGATTCCTTGTAGCGGTTATATTTTCGGCATTTCAGCTGGCAGGACAGTTTTTTTCGGTGCAGATAGGTTTTGGTATTAACGAGGTTATTGATCCGCTGGCACAGGTTTCCATACCATTGATAGGACAGTTTAAAAACCTGATCGCTCTTTTGCTTTTTCTGGCAATGAACGGACATCATGTACTGATCCAGGCAATCTATCGCTCCTATGAGCTTGCTCCCGCTTTCTCTCTTAAAGGGACTTCGTCTGAAGGATTTTTGAAATTCCTGATGTATGCCTTTAGCGGTATGTTTGTAATAGCGTTAAAAATTGCACTACCAGTGGTAGCCATTATCTTTCTGATTACCATCAGTCTTGGTATCCTGGCAAAAGCAGCTCCGCAGATGAACATTATGATGCTGGGGTTTCCTTTTAAGATCGCAGTAGCCTTTGGGATGCTGATCATGGTTACACCCCTGGTGGTAAGAATTATGAACGTGTCAATTGAGAGAACATTTAAATTTATAAGTACAGTGGTGCATCAATGGCCTGTATAAATACTGTGAATAAGGGATGTGTGTCTTCACCTGGAGAAGGGGATTTGAATATCTTTGAATACGACATAATGCTGGAGTATCCCGAATCCCGGCTTCCAAAAGGCCTGAACTTTGACCTGCAGCTCTTTTCCGCAGAAGAGGAAGGCCGAACTGAGGAACCAACAGAGAAAAAGCTCAGGGAAGCCCGTGAGAAAGGACAAACAGCCAAGACCGATGAACTCACGCAGGCAATTACGGTTATATTCGGGTTCATGGTAATTTTTTTCCTGGGAGGCTGGATACTTGAGACTATAATAAAAATGACAATTTTCTACCTTTCATCTTTCTCGAATTTTACGCTTACAAAGCAGAGTATATTCAATGAATTTATAGCGGTTGCAAGTGAATCGGGTAAAATATTATTGCCGATTTTTGTAACCGCTTTCGTGGCGGCATTCGTAGGGAACGTGATTCAGGTCGGTTTCCAGTTTTCATCCCACCCGCTGAAACTTGACTTTTCAAAGATAAAGTTTGATCCGGCCACAATCATGAAAAAGGTACTTTTCTCAAAACAGGTTGCCATGAACCTGTTCAAGTCATTGTTCAAGGTGCTGGCCATAGGGATTGTATGTTATCTCGTTATTTCAAGTGATTATGAAGTAATTATCAATTCACCGGACATCGGCATCAGCATGGCCTTGAAGGCGGTATCCATTACCGGATTAAAAATAATAATATGGTCGGCTGTTCTTCTGCTGGTGCTGTCCATACCTGATTATTATTTTCAGAAACAGGAATTTATTGAGTCATTAAAAATGACAAAGCAGGAAACAAAAGAGGAGATGAAAGAAACCCTTGGTGATCCGCAGGTAAAAGCCAGGCTCCAGGAAATGCAGCGTGAGCTGGTAATGAAAAACATGATCCAGGAAGTGCCAAAGGCAGACGTAGTCGTTACAAACCCTACTCATTACGCGGTAGCTCTCAAGTATGACAGGACCGCCATGGATGCACCGGTAATTATCGCCAAGGGAGCCGACAGCATTGCCCTTCGAATCCGGGAAATTGCCAAAGAGAATGAAATTATGCTGATTGAAAACAGGTACCTTGCAAGGGAGATGTATAACAGGCTGGATATCGGTGACATGATACCAGAAGACCTTTTTTACGCTGTTTCCCTTGTGTACGCTGAGCTGTATAAAAAACAGGGTTTCAAGGAAGCCATATGAGGTTGAGACAGGGGTTATAGGTTATGGCAGAAGGGAAAATGAGATCCAATCTTTCACAAGATCTGCAATGGATGCAGAAGTCCGATGTATTGATGGGGCTTGGTGTTATCGCAGTGGTTACCATGCTGATAATACCATTGCCTACGTTTCTCCTGGACTTCCTCATGGCCCTCAGTGTAATGATTGGTATTCTTACACTCCTGGTGGTAATGTTTGTTGCCAGGTCATTTGATTTTTCCGTATTTCCGTCGTTATTGCTTGTTACCACCGTATTCAGGCTTGCCCTGAACGTATCCTCGACAAGGCTGATTCTGCTGGAAGGGTCTGCTTTTGATGGAAAGATTGTTCGTACTTTCGGGGAGTTTGTAGTAGGGGGGAATTGCGTTGTTGGTTTTATAATATTTATTATACTTGTTGCAGTTCAGTTTATCGTTATCACCAAGGGTGCAACAAGAACCGCTGAAGTCGCAGCCCGGTTTACCCTGGATGCAATGCCCGCGAAGCTGATGAGTATAGACTCTGATCTTTCAAACGGTATTCTTACAGAAGAAGAAGGATTAAAACAGAGAAAGGAAGTTCGAAAGGAATCGGATTTTTACGGGGCCATGGATGGTGCGTCAAAGTTTGTTCAGGGTGATGTAAAAGTTGGCATCGTTATCACCATTATAAATATTATCGGTGGTTTTATTGTAGGAATGGTAATGCGGGGAGAAAGTTTCCAGGGTGCACTTGAAACCTATACCCTCTTAAGTATTGGTGATGGCCTTGTGGCCCAGATCCCCTCGCTTTTGATAACAACGGCAACAGGTATTATAGTTACACGGGCAGTTTCAGATGATAATCTCGGTACCGACCTGTCCAATCAGCTTGGTTCACAACCCAGGGCGCTTTTTCTCACCGCGGGAGCACTGGGAGCCTCGGTACTTATCCCGGGATTTCCCAAGATTTCAGTTCTGCTTATATCCATTTCACTGGCCGCGCTGGGATACGTGCTGATGCAGACGAAAGAAGAGGAAGAAGAAAAATCACGCATGGAAGAGAAAGAAGCGTCACTGCGTGAGCATAAGCCTGAATCTGTGCTGCCATTGATACAGGTGGATCCACTGGAGCTTGAAATCGGGTACAGCCTGATCCCCCTTGCTGATCCTGATCAGGGGGGAACACTCCTTGAGAGGATAACCAATATCAGGAGAAGAAGTGCCCTTGAGATGGGCCTCATTGTCCCCCCAATTCGTATACGTGATAACATGGAACTGGGGCCGCAGGAATATTCACTGTTGATAAAAGGCGTAGAGGTGGGACGGGGAACCCTGCAGGTGGGCAACCTTATGGCAATGGATCCGGGTACTGTTGAAGAAAAGATAGAAGGCCAGGAATTCATTGAGCCTGTTTTCAACCTGAAGGCCATATGGATTGATACTGAAACCCGTGACATGGCAGAGAGAAAAGGATATACAGTTGTTGATTGTCCTACTATTATCGCAACACACCTGACTGAACTTATAAAGAGACATGCCGATGAAATACTGGGTAGACAGGAAGTACAGCAGCTTATTGATAATATAAAGAATGATTATCCGGCAGTAGTGAACGAATTGATCGGTGAGAAAAAGATGACACTTGGCGAGGTGCAAAAGGTGCTGCAGTCACTGCTTCGTGAACGGGTATCGATTCGCAACATGGTAACCATTATGGAGACATTGGCAAGTTACGCGGAATATACGAAGGATATTGGATTATTGACTGAATATGTACGAGTTTCGCTGGCCAGGCAGATATGCCGTGAATACGTGGATTCTGACAAGGTTCTGTCGGTCATTACTGTTGATCCAGAGATTGAGAACGTGATTAGAAACTCTATACATGATGATCCAATCGAGGGACGGGTAGTAGGTCTTGATCCGGATACTCATTCGAGGGTCTTGAAGTCTTTGCTTGAAGCATACACCGAAGCGCGAAACACGGGATTCCTACCGGTGTACCTGGTGTCTCCACAGATACGCAGTGTCACCTTTACATTGCTGGAAAGGGAAGTTCCTGAGCCGGTAGTGTTCTCATATAATGAAATTGTACCTGACATACAGGTGAATATAGTGGCAACAGCATTGCTGTCTAAGCAAAGTGCGTGATGAAATATTTAACAAAACGAGGAGAATGGTGTTATGAGATACGTAAAAATAAGAGCGAAAACTTATAACGAGGCAATGATGAACCTGAAGATGGAGCATGGGGACGATGCCATACCCATCAGTCATAAGAACGTGAAAGACGGGGGCCTGTTCAACACCAGTTTTTTCGCCCGGGATATTGTAGAATTGACTGCCGCTATACCCGAACGGAAAAATGTGCCAAGAATAAAACCGGCACAGAAAACGGGATTTGATATTACCGTTGGAGATAATGCTGCTGCAGGACGGCAAACTGAATCCCAGAAGCAGTTTGCTGGCACCCAGGCAGCTGTGCAAAGCAGCAGTACTGAAATTTTGAATCCCGGTATTGCCAAAAAAGCTGCCCAGGAGACAAACGAGGCTGAAAAAGAAAAATCTTCCCCGGTGGCACAAGGGCTTGATGGTGAGAAAGACAGGCAGTCATTTGAAAAACTTGAAAAAGAATTTCATGAGCTTAAAAGTATGCTGAACATGCTGCTCGATCAAAAAGAGACGAAAAGTCATTCACCGGAAAAGCAGGACGACGAAAATGATGAGGTTATGCAGCATTTTCGGGAGATGCTCAAGAACAACGATTTTAATGATGATGAATGCCATGAGATGCTTGGAAAGGTTAAACGTTCAGTAAGCAGCGAAGACATGAAGGACAAGTATAAAATAGAAAAAAGTCTGCGTGATCTCCTTAAAAGCAAGATCGTGGTGAGCGGTCCCATCGAAAAAGGTAAGAAGAAAAAAGTGCTGATGTTCATAGGGCCTACAGGAGTAGGTAAGACCACAACCATGGCCAAGCTGGGAGCCATATACGCGTTGCGTGAAGGGGTAAAGGTTTCTTTTATAACCATAGATAATTACCGAATAGCAGCAACTGAGCAGTTGAAAAAGTATGCGGAAATAATGAAAATCCCAATTCACGTGGTGATTGATCATAATTCTTTTAAAGAAGTGCTGGAAAACGAATCAGCAGATATTATAATGGTAGATACTTCCGGAAGAAGTCACAGAAGTGAATTGAAGATTTCAGAGATCAAGGCGTTCGCCGATGCGTCAGGACACGAAATTCAGAAAGTGCTTTGTGTGAGCGCCAATACCAAGAAGGTTGACCTGATGGATGTATTTCGTTCTTACGAAAAAATTAATATTGACAGTGTTATAATCACAAAAGTTGATGAAACAACTTTCATTGGGAATGTAATAGATGTTGCCGATAAGTATAATAAGCCGATAGCATATTATACAAATGGGCAGGAAGTTCCCAATGATATATCTGTAGCCAACAGCGATTCCATTGTTGATATGGTTATTGGAAAAACTGCTTCATGAGGGGAGGTGGAATTTGGATCAGGCAGCTAATCTCCGCAAACTGGTCATAGAGAACAGCAATACGGGCAGTAAAACGAAAACGATTGCCATTACCAGCGGGAAGGGTGGTGTTGGCAAAACGAGTTTTGCGGTAAGTTTTTCGATTGCGCTTTCACAGCGCGGAAAATCGGTAACCCTTCTTGATGCAGACCTTGGCCTTGCAAATATCAACGTTGTTCTTGGGATAATACCCAAGTATAACCTGTATCATGTTATAAAAGGCAAGAAAAAGCTGAAAGATATTATTATTGATGTACCGGAAGGCATAAAGATCATCGCAGGAGCTTCAGGCTTTCACCAGCTGGCAAATCTTGATATTAAACAGAGAGAAGAGTTCATTAAGGCACTATCTGAGCTGGGGTCAGATGATTTTATGGTGGTGGATACCGGTGCTGGCATTTCTCAGAACGTGCTGAGCTTCCTCGTAGCATCAGACGAGGTGATCGTTATTACAACCCCGGAACCCACCGCTATTACAGACGCGTATGGTACAATAAAAGCCATCGCGGCCAATGCGCCGGATAAAACTGTAAAACTCGTTGTCAACCGGGTGCAAAGTGTGTCTGAGGGGAAACGTGTTGCTCAGCGTGTTATCAACATTGCCGGGCAATTTCTGAATATTAAAGTAGAGAATCTTGGCTTTATATTTGAGGACATGTATGTGTCCAAGTCAATACGTAATCAAAAGCCATTTATCGCAAGTTATCCCAAGTGCAGGGCATCCAGCTGCGTGGATATTATCGCTGACAGGTTGACCCATTCCGAGACAGAGGATATGAAAGGAAGCGGAATGATGAATTTTTTCAAGCGACTTTTCAGACCCGAAGAGGAGGAAGGATTATAAGTATTTATTGGTATAATAACAGGAAAACGAGCTATATTTCATTATAAATGATGAAATTAGCCTGTATGAGGTAAATACTACTTGATTTATGATAACGATGTAGTATTCTTACTAATAAACAGTCCTGGAAGACAACGTGGTCATGATGATAGATTTTAAAAGAATTCCAGTTGAAGTTCGTTCGGCACTTATTATGGGGCTGACGGCGTTGCTGGTGACATTTATCGTTAGCCTTCTTGCAGGGAACAGCCCCGTATTGATAGTAGGCCGTACATTCACTATGACATTCATATTTGCGGTCATTGGCCTGGCGGCCATGATCATATTAAAGCAATTTGTTCCAGAGGTGTACAATATTTTTGCGGGAGGTATTAAAACAGACACGGTTCCGGACGAGCCTGAGGATGCCGTGCTTGATTCGGAAATTCCTGAGCAGAAAGACAGTGACAGTGCCTCTGAGAAATACGCAACAGGTGCAGAAGAGAGTTCTTTTACAGAAGGGGAGCAATCTACAGGGCAGGGAATGGCACAACCGGATAGCGATGTCCATGAAGAAGCCTTTACTCCCCTTGATAAAGATGATTATCCCAGGGCTGGAAGTGGCCAGGATACCAGTTCCGGCCAGATGGGGAAACATATTATACTTGATGATAAGAAAGTGAAGTATGAACCAAAGGTAATGGCCGAGGCAATACGAACTATTATGGGCAGAGATAAGGAATAATATAAAAAAGGTTTTATATGAACAACAAAAAGTTCGAGGCATTCGATAAGATCGACGAAGAAGAACTCTGGAAAAAATTCGTCAAAACCCAGGAACAGGATATCCGGGACTATTTTGTTATTAAATATGCTCCCCTGGTGAAGTATGTTGCGGGTAAAGTCTCGATGGGTATGCCCCAGAATATCGAATTTGACGACCTGGTTTCATATGGTGTGTTTGGTCTTATTGATGCGATAACTAAATTTGATCCCGACAGGGGTATCAAGTTCAAAACATATGCCATGACCCGTATCAGGGGTGCCATTTTTGATGAATTACGGTCAATTGACTGGATTCCCCGGTCAATACGCCAAAAGGCCAAGCAGATAGAACAGGTTATATCCGAGTTGGAGAATAAACTTGGCAGAACCGTTGAAGACGAAGAAATTGCCCGTGAACTGGGAGTTTCAAATGATGAATTTCAGTCACTGTTGAATAAGTTAAGCGGCACAGCGATATTGTCACTCAATGATATATGGTACATGGGGGATGACAAAGACGAGCTTTCCATAATGGAAACACTTGAAGCTCCTGACAGCATGAATCCGGACGTTTTGATAGAAAAAGAAGAGATAAGAGATTATATTGTAGAAGCTATTAAGAAACTGCCTGATAAGGAAAAAAAGGTAATAGTTCTCTATTATTATGAAGATCTGACACTAAAAGAGATAGGGGAAGTACTTGAAGTGACCGAAAGCAGGGTTTCACAGCTGCATACGAAGGCAATCATGAGACTTAGAGGACGTCTTGGAAGGATCAAATCAAATATTGTCGGTTAGCAAATGAAGAATTTAAAAGACCTGCTTACAACTTTTGAAGATGAAGAATCCACTGAAGATGAAGTTGAGGTATATGCTGATTCAGTCCGACAGGCACTGGAACTTGCTGCCGATGAACTACACCTTGATATATCCGAACTGGACTATGAAATAATTGAAAAAGGAACAAAGGGGCTGCTTGGAATGGGCAGGCAGCCTTACAAGGTCTTAATTAAACCCGCCAGAATTCAGTATGATGAAGATGACATCAGTGCAATTGAGCAAAAACTTGGGAAAATTTCTGATGTTGACCTGGAACTTCGAAATGCTGATAAGGACAAACATGGCAAATCCTCCATACGTGTTACAAAGACAGGTGTCTGGCTAAAAGTTACCCCGCCAAAAGGTGATGGTAAAAAGGTGGATGTCAATGATGTGACCACCACACTTTATTCCATGCGACTAAACAGTGCGGACATGGCAAAAGTGGAAAAGGAGGTTAAGAAAGCATCGGGTAAACCTGTTAAGATTGGTGAATGGGTTCCCAATCCTGAATTCGACAGCACCATGTCGGTAGAAATTACCGAAGATGAGATGAAAGCGGTCGTTCATTTCAGCCCACCCCGCTTCTCGGGGCGTCACATGGACATGGATGATATACTGGATTCGCTGAAATCAAATGGCGTAGTAACGGGGATCAAGGAAGAAAAGATTGCCGAGTACCTGGAGAACATGGATTACAGCCAGCCATTGATCGCGGCAGAAGGAGTTCGTCCACGGCATGGACGAGACGCGTATATTGATTACAAGGTACGTATTGACAAGTCTGATGTTACCTTCGAGGAAGACGAGAAGGGGCAGGTGAATTTCAGGGATCTTGATCTTCTTGAGAACGTGGTTGTAGGACAGGTGCTGGCAGTCAAGGTTCCTGCCGAAGAGGGTGTTCCCGGAAGAACGGTAACAAACCGTATCATTCCGGCACGATCAGGTAAGGATACACAGATTAAACATGGTAAGGGTACTATTCTTTCAGAAGATGGTACCGAACTTACCGCCGAGATAAATGGACAGGTCGTTTATCAGAGTGGGAAAATTAGTGTAGAACCGGTATATTATGTAAAAGGTGATGTGTCGCTTGAAACAGGAAATATTGTATTTCTTGGGTCAGTTGTTGTTTCCGGCAGCGTGATGGATAATTTTACGGTAAAGGCTGCCGGTAATATCGAGGTGAAGGGGTCAGTTCAGAAAGCTTTTCTCGAGGCCGAAGGGGATGTTATCATTCGCCAGGGAATAATGGGTCGTGAAGAAGCAAGAATCGAATCAACCGGCGGATCCATATATGCCAAGTTTATACAGACGTCAAACGTTATCGCCGAAAAAGATATAATCGTGGCAGAAGGTATTATGCATTCACACGCTGACGCTGGTGAAAGAATTCTTTGTCATGGCAGACGGGCACGAATTGTTGGTGGCGTGCTACGGGCTGGTGAAGAGGTTAATGCCAGGTATATAGGTTCTGATTCTTTCACCAGAACGGAGATACGGGTTGGCATGAATCCAAAGGTTTTACAGCAGCTTTCAGACCTTGAAGAGAATAAAACAACTGTAAGCAAAGAATATGAAAAAGTTAAAAAGGATGTTACAACTCTTACTCATCAAAAAACAACCGCAGGTGGCAAGCTGCCCAAGGACAGGGAAGAAATGCTCAATAAGCTTCTTGGACAGAAACAGAAAATGGAGATGCGCCTCAATGAACTGAATCTTGAACTGGAAGAACTAAAAGCCTATCTGGGAATGCTGGAACACAAGGGTAAAGTCAATGCGGAGAAAACAGCATTTCCAGGAGTTGAGATTTATATAAAAGATAAAAGATTTAATGTTAAGGATCCTTATAATAATATCAAGTTTATGCTGGAAGCAGGTGAAATTCGATTATCAGAGTACGAAGCTCCTGACATGGAAGATATGCAGCAACACATAAGAACGGTAAGACGAAGACGTTAAATAAAGTGACATGGTGATGCTATGTCTGTAAAACCCATTGACCTGCAAGTACATATAGCGCAAATAACTGAAGTTGCCCGTGGAGAGCAAGCACGTCACTCTGCGTTGCTGGAGCAACAGCATGTTCTTGAAAAAGAAGCAAAAGATAAAACAAATCTACAAAAGGAACGTGTTGAGGAGAACAAGAGATCTGAAAACGAACCTATAAGAGATAATGAAAAAGAATCAGGAAGAGGACAGAAGGGCTGGCAAAAACGAAAAAAAAGTGAAACAGACAGCCGTGACAGTGATACTCAAAAAGCACATGAAGATGATACCATTGGCAGGATTATAGACATCCGCAAATAATTGTACCACCATAATTATTGATTTTGTCGGACCTATTGGTTTATGAATCAAAAGGTATAAAAAGTGGAGGAACTTGGAATACTATGCAATTGTTCATCCTGATAGTAATAAATATTGCACTGGGGACTGTTTTTTACCTTGTAATCAGTTTGAAGCTGGAAAAGAGCGCATCAGAATACAGGGAAAAGAAATTTCGCAGGGAAATGGACGAAGTTATCAGGGAATTTAATAATACAGCTGAAAGAAACATATCTCTTCTAGAGAATAAGATTAATATAATGAAAAAACTGCTGAGAGAAAGTGGACAATTGTCTTCAATTGATATTACTCTCGGTGATGAAAAAAGTGACCGAATAGAAAATCAAGATTTTTCAGCTGGCAATGAAGGCACGTCTGATGAACCTGATACTAAAATACATGATCATAGACAATCTGCTGTTGATAAAACAATTATGGTGAAAAAAGGGAAATCTTTTAATGATGTATTCTATGAAAAGTGGTCTGTGGTAAAAAATTTTCTGGTGGACTTTAAAGATAAATTTCCCAAAAATGTCGAAAGCAGAAAATCATTACGAGAAAAAGGCAGTGTCGATGAAATTGAGGCACTGCAAAAAGGAAACTCGTTTGATATAACTATTGAGAAGGATTTCTCTTCCTTAAATCTTTCTACTGATATTGATACAAAAGTAAAAGAAGAACTGGAAACAGAAAAAGAAGATGTGGCACCGGTGCAGGGTGATAACCTGGAAGAAATGTTCAGTGGTGCAGACGACAAATACGGACTGGTGGCTGACCTGTATAAACAGGGGTACCCACTCGATGTCCTCGCAAGATCATCTGGAATTCCACTCGGTGAATTGAAGTTGATCTTAAACCTTTCATCTTCACTGTGATGGATGCAGTTGCTTAATTCACTTGGCCCGTTAAAACCTGGAGTAAGAGTAAATGATCGATTTTAACAGTATCAAAAGATTAACAGAAGATGAATTTAGAAATTTTGCCAGGCTTATATATGAAGAAAGCGGGATATTTCTTAAGGATGCTAAGATAACACTGTTGTCAAACAGGCTGCGGAAAAGGCTTAAGGCGTTGAATCTTGATGAATTTGCCCAGTATTATGATTATATAACCTCGCTAAAAGATAAAACAAAAGAACTTGAGGCATTGTTGGATGTTGTTTCTACAAATGAAACATATTTTTTTAGAAATGAGAGGCAGTTTGAAGCACTATCAAAATATTGTTTTCCTGATATCGTAAAGAAAAAGCAAAAAAAAAGATTGCGGATATGGAGTGCCGGGTGTTCAACGGGTGAAGAACCCTATACCATAGCTATATGTGTACGTGAGAATATGCACCTTTTCCCGGACTGGGATATACAGATAGTGGCAACTGATATTGCACCATCGGTTCTTGAATTCGCCAGGGACGGCCATTATTCAGGTAGAAGGATAGAAAAGGTATCAGCGCCACTATTAAAAAAATATTTTACCCAGAACAGGGATAACCCTGAAGTGTATACGGTTAATGAAAATCTGAAAAATCTCGTTTCATTTTCTTATATAAACCTGTTTAAAAGTAAATTTCCAGATGATCTTGATATAATCTTTTGCCGAAATGTGATGATATATTTTGACAGACAGCATCAGAAGGAACTGGTTGGAAATTTTTATAAAGTATTAAATCCTGGTGGGTACCTTTTCATAGGGCATTCTGAAACATTACATTCACTTTCTGAGGATTTCAGCTACATGAAAATTCTTGATTCGCCGGTCTACATTCCAAAGGAGAAGTAGTATGGATTTTAAGCTGATTACGGTTGCTATTGCTGATTACAAGGTTGCAAAGAAACCTGATATACTGAGAACTATTCTTGGTTCGTGTATCGGCATATGTGTATTTGATCCGAAAAAGGGAGTTGGTGGCCTGGCGCATATTATGCTTCCGAATCAAACAGCTGAGGCTGTAAATCTAAAGAAATATGCTGAAACGGCTATTCCAATGATGATAGATGATATGTTATCTGAAGGAGCAGATAAGAAACAGCTCAAGGCGAAGATTGTGGGTGGTGCCACAATGTTTAAAATGGCCAGCGATTCTTTTATTGGCTCGATCGGTTTGAATAATACAAAACGAGTGCGGGAAGTGCTGGAAGAAAACGGGATTCAGATTATCGCTGAAGATGTTGGTGGTGATTATGGCAGAACAATAGATTTTTATATTGAAAGCGGGCAGGTACGAATTAAATCTCTTGGAAGAGAAGAGAAATCTATTTAGGACTGGTAATTATTGATGTTGAGTATGACTGGATTCGGATCTGTAGAAAAGAACACAGATCAGTTCACATTTTCCATAGAATTAAAATCATTGAATTCAAAATTTCTTGAAATATACACAAATCTTCCAAGAATATTACGTAATGATGAGACTGTACTGACACAAATATTAAAAGACAGTTTTGACAGGGGTAAACTTGAGCTATCCATTGATATATATGAATGGAATGAAGCCCGGCCAATACACATAGATGGTGAAATGTTGAAGAGATATTATAGTGAGATATCATCGGCTGCGTCTTCCATGAAAATTGATGCCGACGTCTCTCTTGACACGATAATCACCCTCGAAGGGGTAGTTCAGCGTGAACGATCAATATTATCAGAAAAGTCCAGAAATGATATCTACACATCACTTGAAAAAGTTATCCAAAAAACTATTGAAATGCGAATAAAAGAAGGAAAGGCTATTAAAAAGGACATTCAGCATTCGCTGGCTGTAATATCTGATGATGTGAAGAAAGTGTCTAAAATGGCAGTAAATATCGCAAAAAATCAATATGCCCGTCTTCAATCAACATTAGAATCCCTGGCAAACGCAAGGGTTGATGAATCAAGGTTGTATACTGAAGCAGCTATACTGGCTGACAAGCAGGATATAAATGAAGAGATATCAAGATTGCAGGACCATATAAAAAAATTTAAAAGCCTGATGGGTGAGTCCGGGCAGGTAGGTAAGCAGCTTGATTTTTTGGCCCAGGAGATGTTTCGAGAAATAAACACGATAGGTGCAAAATCAAATAGTTCTCAAATATCACACCTCGTGGTTGAAATGAAAAATCATATAGATAAGATTAGAGAGCAATGCAGAAATGTGGTATAATATATGAAAACATCTTTAATTAATATTGGTTTTGGAAATGCAGTGGTTGCAGAACGTGTTATTGCGGTTATTACGCCCATGTCAGCTTCAGGGAAACGGTTAAGAGAAGAAGCAAAAGATAATAACATGTTGATTGATGCTACCCATGGAAGAAAAACCCGGGCTATAATTATCATGGACAGCAATCATGTCATTCTTTCGGCAATGCAGCCGGAAACACTTTCACACAGACTTACCAGTAATGAAAATTGATACTGTTTCAATAGTGATCTCTGCCCCGTCCGGAACCGGCAAGACAACTCTTATTTATAAGTTGCTGGACAGGCTTGATGATCTTTCTTTTGTTACGTCCACCACTACCCGGGATAAAAGAACAAGTGAGGAAGAAGGGAAAAACTATTATTACGTGTCGAAAAATAAATTTCGAAAGATGATAGATGAAGGAGCATTTCTGGAATGGGCAATTGTTCATGGTAATAGTTATGGAACAACAAAAAAAGAAGTTGACAGAATTCGGGATGCCGGGAGAATTCCAGTTTTTGACGTAGACGTACAGGGTGCTCGAAATTTAAAATCGATCATGGGTGGAGCAACATTTATTTTTATTATTCCACCAACATTTGAAGCCTTAAAAAAGCGATTAAAGAATAGAGCTACAGATTCAGAACAGCAAATTGCTACCCGGCTTGATAATGCCATAACTGAACTGAAAGAATATACAATGTATGATTATATTGTAGTAAATGATGAAATTGATTCTGCGCTATCAGATTTAGAGTCAATTATCCGTTCACAGATGTTACGTAAAAATTTTATGGAAGAAAAAGTAAGACTTATATTGGAGAATAACAATGATCATCCCTCTGGATAAATTGATCGCATATGACAAAAATCGTTACAAGTTGACCTGCGCCTCAATGAAGGCAGTAGATAAACTGGGTAATATCAGGGATTATCCTGAATCAGAAGAGGATAAGAACTGGAAGATAGTTTCAAATATTCTCGACCTTGTATTGAATGACAAGATTCAACACTATGAACCTGAAGAGGAATCCATAGAAGAATCCACAGAAGAATCTAAAGCAGAATGAGGTAGCCAGGTATCAAGGCAGTAGTACTTGCAGGTCCAACGGCAATAGGTAAGACAGATCTCTCGATTTCGCTGGCCGGTGACCAATTTCAGATTATTTCTGCTGACTCTGTGCAGGTATACAGGTATATGGATATTGGTAGTGGGAAACCAACCCATGAACAATGCAAAGAAGTTCTCCATTATTGTATAGATATAGCAGATCCGGATTACCGGTTCACCGCAGCTGATTATTGCAGGGAAGCAGAAGACTCATGTTATACAATAAAGCGTTCCGGTAAAATTCCATTATTTGTCGGGGGTACCGGAATGTATATTGATGCTTTCTTTGATGGTCTTTCAAATATCCCACCAGTTGATACTTCAATAAGAGATCAACTTCAGAGTAGAATGAGAGCCGAAGGCATTGAACCACTGTACAGGGAGCTTGCAGAATATGATGATGCCTGGGCATCCCGGATACACCATAATGACAGGCAGCGAATACTAAGAGGGCTGGAAGTATATTTAAGCACGGGTAACCCGATTTCTTCATATCATGAGGGGAAGAGTGGGAATTATTCTGATGAAACACTGTACGTGGGATTGTACCGTGACAGGTCTGAGCTAAAAAATCGGATATATGACCGTGTTGACCAGATGATGAAAGAGGGGTTTCTTGAAGAGGTGGAAAAGTTAAGGCAAATGGGATATGGTCCGGGATTAAAATCCATGAAATCCCTTGGTTATGCACAACTGCATGCATACCTGGATGGTGTATACAGCCTGGACGAAGCAGTTACAAAGATAAAAAATGAAACAGCCCGATATGCGAAGCGGCAGATGACCTGGTTCAGAAGAAATAAAAGAATAAAATGGTTTAATAAAAATCATGTTGAAAAGCTCAAAGAAATGGTGTATAATTGGATAGAATGAAATATACTTATTTCCACAAGAAATAGTTGTACATATTTATTTTGTACGGAATTATATAGAACTAGTATTAAATCAGGTGTCACTCTCTAAGGATCAGTTTTTTCACAGGAAAAGTATTATTAATAAAAAAAGGTACAATACATACCACGAGGTTTTAAAATGCCAAAACAAACAAAAAATTTGCAGGACAGTTTTCTAAATGCCGTAAGAAAAGAAAAAATTGAGATAACAATTTATTTAATGAATGGTGTTCCCATAAAAGGAAAAGTCGTAAGTTTTGATAACTTTACCATTCTGATAGAAGTTGATAAGAAACAGAATCTCATTTATAAGCATGCGGTTTCCACATTAATGCCGGTGAAACCTGTACAATACAAAGATGAAGAGAATAATGGATAGTTATGTAAAATATGGTTAACCTGATGAAACAACTGGTAAAAACAATACTTTTAGTATTAATAATTTCAGCAGCAGGTTATTTCATATATAGTAGCGTGGTAATAATAAACGAAGGAAATATCGGCATTGCTGAAGATACGGGTGACAAGGTTGTTATACAGGTTCTTAAGCCGGGTGTAAATGTTATATGGAGATCCATAATACCAGGTCGGGTTGATGTATTGCGATTGCCGGTAAAGGGATCTTCTTTTTTCGATGTTACAATAGATATTCCCCCTCTTGGTTTACTTGATAGCAAATATTATTCGATTAATGTTCCAATAGATTTTAATTATAGGTTGCAACCGAAACGTCTTTCTTTTGATCCAGGTGAATTAAAAGATGGGAAGCAATTTATAGTACGAACTGTTGAAAAAGTGGCAGCAGGTGAAATCAATAAAGAATTTTCCCGCTATTTGAGTCCTTCCTATCAAAGGCTACTGTTATTACGTCAGCAGGATGACCTGGTTGCATCGGCATTTACGAATATTAAAAACAAGTGTGATGCACTTGGTATTATGATTACAGAACTAAATATATCCGGTAATATAAGTTTCCCTGACAATGCTGCCTATTACGAGGGTGTTCGTTATTATAACGAACTCAGGCAAATGGAAAGAAATAACAGGAAAGAGTTACTTCAGCTTAAAAGTGATTTGAAGAAAAAAGATCTTTCCAGAGATAAGTATATTGAAAGGTTGAAACGAATATCAAAGCTTGTAAAAGATAACCCGGATCTTTTAAAATATATTTATATTGACAAATTGGGTGGTAACGTGAAGGTTATCTTATCATCTGAAAAGACAGGTGTTCCCTTCGGATTATCACTTGAAGATATCAAGGATGAGCAAAAAGCTTCCGGGGACATTGATAATCTCCGCTGAGTGGCAATATAAAATCCGGAAAATATTGAATTATTGATATAAGGAGTCGAATTATGCCTTGTGGTAAGAAAAAGAAAAGAAGAAAGATCGCTAATCACAAGCGGAAAAAACGAAGAAGAAAGAACAGACATAAAAAGAAGTAATTTTATGTCAATACAGGTTTCATGTGTTTATGCAAAAGAGATTGGTATTCATGTGGGTGAAACCAGTCTCTTTTGTATTTCATAACAGGTGAATAATTATGCGAAGAAACATACCCCAACCCAGTGGTAATCAGCAGGTTGGCAAAAGGATTTACTGGAAAAGAAGACCGTCAGAGATCAGGGGGTACCATAGAACACTGTACCTCAACTCGGAAAATGGTGATTACCTTCGTGTCGATTATAACCTGAAAGATAAAAGGATCCGACTCTACATTGAAGATAGTGATGAAGGGGGGAATCCTTATTATTCTGTTATAAGTAATGGCCGGGTCACGGCAGAGCGGAATGCAACAACAGGCCGGGGATATAATTTATCCGAAAAGTTCAGAAGAAGGGCTGATATTTTTTCCACAATACCGAATCGTGAAGTTATTCGATTGATTAATAAGAAATACGGTATAGGTGAATCCAGCGATGATTCACAAAAGCGTGAATCACAACGAAGGAAAGAACTGGAGCAGACCCGGAAACGGTATTTTCGCACAGATGACACTCCATCATTTGCTTCAAGGGGGACAACAGCACCCAGGCCGCAGGTGGGATTTACTGATTTTAAAGATGTTGTTATCAGTTCCGTCCTCACTGGAGGAATGTATTTTTTCACTTTTGATCTTATCAAGACGGGAATTGTAGCGGCATTTTGCGGAATAATCATGGGAATGCTTGATATTTTCATCAGGAACAGGCAGACCATATTTGTTAAGTTATTCATATTTCTCATTGCCGGACTTATACTCTATGTATATGGATATTATATTCTATAATTAAGAACCTCTTATTTTTTGCAGTCGGGCTGCCCCTGTCTGTGTAAAGAAATGCTATCGGGAAAAAGGCGCGTGATGCGATTTTATACTTGAAAAGATTAACATCATGGATATACTTGTGTTTGTGTTGCGTACTAATCTATTATACGGAAGTCGGGTTAACCAGAAATGGAAAAAACAGTTCAAAATGTAAACTCCATGCAGGTGGTATGTTTTAATATCGGCACGGAAGAGTATGGTGTTGAAATTCTGAAAGTACAGGAAATTCTTAAGCTGCCCAAGATAACCCGGTTGCCGAAATCCGCTCATTATATTATGGGTGTTATTGATTTACGCGGCAAGGTTATACCGATAGTGGACTTAAGTAAGCGATTCGGCATTAAAGAAGATGCATCAGCTGAAGGTAAGCGAGCCATAGTCGTTGATATCAGGGGTAAACGTGTTGGGCTTGCAATTGACGCTGTCAGTCATGTAATAAAACTTGAATCTAAAGAAATTGAGCCACCACCGCCTATTGTAAAAGGTATATCGGGAAGATATATTATTGGTATTGGTAAACTGAAAGTGTCCTTTGTTATTATTCTTGATAT
>CAZVRB010000001.1:17024-32685 GCA_964629365.1 uncultured Leptospiraceae bacterium | reverse complement strand
AATTAAGCCTGTTATAAAGGATTCTTTTTGAAATATTCCTGCTGGGCAAGATAAAATACTTTTTTTAATGATATACCGTGTTTTTCGGCAACATTTCTGCAATCTTCATATTCCGGATGTATAGTTATAAGCCCGTGAGTATCTTTCCCCTTCTTGATGCGAATATTTTCTCCATTAACAGTAATGGTTGTGAAATCTCTTGCGGCTTTTTCACGATACGTTCTGTGTATACGCAATCCAAGTGTTGTTGTTTCGGTATACAGCAGCTGGCGAATTATATTCAGCAAATCAGCAGTAACAATTATTGTAACCAGGAAACCAGGTCGTCCCTTTTTCATGAGAATTTGCGTACAATATGCGTCAAGGGCCCCCGCATCAATACATTTTTTTATGATATAAGGGACCAGCTGCGGGTTCATGTCGTCAATATTGCATTCAACCTGGAATACCAGTTCACCCGTGCCTGCATCTTCATGTAAGAGAAACGCGCGGGTACAACTTAAAAAGCCATAATCCCTGGTTCCGAAACCAGTGCCAATTGATTCAATTACAGCGGATGGCAGTATCTCGCACTGTTCTCCAATGGAGGTAAGAATTGCTGCAGCGGATGGTGTGACAAGTTCACCATGCTTGCCGGTAAACACTGCCTTAAATCCTTTTGAGATCAAAACCGTGGCAGGTGAGGGAACCGGAATCTCACCATGAGAAGCGATGACGGTACCGGTGCCGAAATTAAACGTATTAAAATAAACTTTATCAATATTTAATATTTCAAGTGCCAGGCAAAAGGCGGTGATATCGACGATACTGTCGATAGCCCCTGTTTCGTGAAAGTGAATATCCGATATATCAATATCATGTACAGCTGCTTCTGCCCGGGCAAGTGTTTCAAAAATTCCTTCAATTCTGCCGTTAGTAGTCTCGTTATACCCTGCATTTCTGATAATACTTAAAATATCGGAAAGGTTCCGGTGAGTCTGATCTACCTTACAGGAAACCCCTGCTGAAATACCAGCCAGGCTGCTTCTAATTACTCTTTTAGGACTAATTTCCCATCCCTGGAGTTGTAGTTTCTTAAGTTTCTCAAACAGGATTTCAGTATCAAGACCGAGGTCAATCAGTGCCCCGAGAAGCATGTCCCCGGATACACCAAGCTGGATATCAATATACAACGATTTCATGACTGGCTACCATCAGGGGTGAAACTGCGTACTATCTTGAATGCCAGGCTTGCTGCGCCAAACCCATTGTCAATATTCATGACCGCGATTCCAGGAGCACATGAATTAAGCATTCCCAGTAAAGCGGTTATTCCCCCAAATGATGTGCCATACCCCACTGACGTGGGAACAGCTATTACCGGGCATCGAACCATGCCTGATATTACAGAAGCAAGTGCGCCTTCCATACCTGCAATGACTATGATTAATTTCGATTCGTTTAATGCTTCGAAATGATGGAGAACCCTGTGTATTCCTGCCACCCCGATGTCTGTGATGAGAGTGGATTGTAATCCCAGCATCGTAAGGGTTTCACTGGTCTCTTCGGCTACAGGGATATCAGCGGTTCCCGCGGTAACGATTGTTACCGTGTGATCAAGGGGTTTAATGTCATTGATGGTGCAGGTTATAACTTTCCCTGATGAATTATAACGGGACAGGGGTAACTGTTCTTTTACCGCGTTAAACATTTCTTCAGTGGCCCTTGTGGCAAGCAGGTTGGCACCGCTTTCGGTGATATTCTTCGCGATCAGTGCCACCTGCTCACTGGTTTTCCCTTCGCAGTATATTACCTCGGGGAATCCTGTGCGTATACTTCGATGATGATCAATTTTTGCAAACGAGAGGTCCTCAAACGGTAGTCGGTTTAATACTTTTATCATTTCATCGTCTGATAACTCACTTTTTCTATAGCGATGCAGCAGGTTTATTATTGTTTCTTTGTCCATATCAATACGCGGCAATTAATATTGTTTCAATTTCATCTTTTGTCAGCTGTCTTGGCGCATTTTCAATAAAGGGGTACGACATCGTAATTTCCGCTGCTTTTGAAAAAGTATTCTTTGAAATATCAAATTGAGATAATCGTTGAGGTATGTCAACATCTGATTCAAGTTTTCTGACACCCTCAACCGCCTTAATAGCTGCCTCAATGACCGTGATATCTTTGACATTTTCGTCCATAACCTTTGACATCTGTACATACTTACCCGGTGACGCGGTAAGATTATATTCCATCACATGGGGAAGCATTAATGCCATGCTGGTTTCAACACGAAGTGATGTAATTGATGATAGTGCCAGCGAAATTGCCAGTGAAAGGGAAAGTTCGGATACGGTAAAGGCGATGCCTGCCATTATTGAGGCATACGCAAGATTAATGTGGTGCTGTTCATTATCGGGTTCCCTGAATACGAGTGGAAGATTCTTGAAGGTAAGGTCAATGGCCCTGAGTGCAAAAGAATTAATGATCCCGTTATTAGTTGTAGAGATGACAGATTCGGTGGCCATGGAAAGTGTACTTATGCCGTATTGTGTCATCCTGTCCTCGGGTGTTTGCAGAAATATCTTTGAATCTATTACAGTTGCACTGGGGTAAAGGTATGGATGATTATATACCCTGTTAATATCTTCCTGTATATCAGCAAGGTATAAATATGGTATTATTTCAAAACCAAAGAGAGGACAGACTGGTATTGTTACCAGGTTCACAGGTTTCTGTACATCAGGGTAACTGAAAAGATCTTCACAAAACAGGTGATTATTTATAAGCAGTGAAACGGCCTTGGCGCTGTTGATGGAATGGATACCACCAAAACCGATTATGACATCACATCTTGTTTTCCTGGCAAAGTATACGGCTGAATCAATGTAATCTGTATTCGGATCGGGTGGGATTTCATCAAAAATAATACATCCGATTTTTTTTTCAATACAACGCCTGGATATAAAGTCAATGGTATCCTGAAAATGAATAAAGTCGGTGGTATTGGTTATTATCAGGGCCCTTGAACCGTAAGTACTGACGATATCACCGATATCGCTCAGAATGTTATTTCTGACATATATTTTTGTTGGAACATTAAAATCAGGGACAATGCCGTTATTCAAGGTAAACCCCATTAGTCAGGATATAAAAAAAGCGGAACATAAGGTATCCGCTTTTTGATTTTCCAGCAAAAGGTTTCTCACAAAGGGTGAAAAAATTATCGAAGCAATTGTGTTGCGATCTTTTCAGCAACCATTTCAAGTACCTTGTTATCATCGAATTTATCGTAGGTACCCTCGGCAATCCTTGCCTTAATATCACGAACCTTCTCAGCCCGTACATCTGGAGTATCTTTTACAATCTGGGATATCTTTGCCTGTTCTGCGGCACTTTTTGCTTCAGAAGATATCTGAACAGAGTCAGATTTATCTATTGACTTGTTCTTGGAAACAGGCTTGGTGTTCTTTGTATCAACTATGTTGTTGATATTTCCAATCTTGTCAATTACCATAGTTTTTAACCCTTTGTTAATCTATTATAATTATCGGATATTTTTGTCAATTCTTTAATTGAACTTACCTTTTGTACTCATTATATGTAAAAAAATGATAAATATCAAGGAATTATTTGTCTTTTCTGTTGTTGATGGCGATTGCAAATTCTCCCTTCCTGGTGATAGAATCAAGGTTTTCAAGTATGTCAGCTGCCCTGCCTGTTATGGTTTCTTCGTACATCTTTGTAAGTTCTCGTCCTACTACTAGTTGTGCATCAGGATATATGTCGTTAATTGCCGCAAGAAGTTTGTCAATTCGGTGTGGTGATTCGTATATCACTATTATTCCATCTAATTCCCTGTATTTCAGCAGTTCTTTTTTTCTTTTCCCGTCCTTTTTACTTAAAAATCCGGCGAAAATAATTTCCTTACCGGGGAAACCGGATATAGAAATCAGCGTACTCAGCGCAGAGGGTCCCGGCAGAGGAATTATGGATATATTTTCCTTTCTGGCAGCCGCAACCAGCACAGCCCCGGGGTCGGACACTCCCGGGGTACCCGAATCTGTCATGTAAGCCGCGTTTTTTCCAGTATTCATTTCATGCACGGCCCTTTCAATCCTGGCTGCCGTGGTATGGGCGTGGATAGCATAGGCGGGAAGGTTAATATCATAATGCCTGAGCAGCTTTCTGGTTTGCCGTGTGTCCTCACATAATACAATATCAATTTCTTCCCTGAGTATGCGAAGGGCACGAAGGGTTATATCTTCCATGTTGCCAATTGGTGTGGCAATAACGTATAATTGTCCGGCTGCCATGCGTTGTTACCCTGCCTTTGATGTTTGTCTTTTGGATTTCCATGGTTTGAACACGGATATCCAGACCATGACAAGCAGAAGAGATAGCTGTATAATGCCGAAAATACTGTTCATTTGCTGGTTGTAAAGAAACTGTGGGTCTGTAAAGGCTGTATCCCGTAAACGTGCAGCAATGGCAACGTTGCTGTTCAGCCATGGACCCAGGAAAAAGGTGCCAAATAGGGCCTGTACTATTGTCATAATCCATTTCACCGTTATCCAGCGATGGCGGAAGAAGCCCCATTTTGTCCATATACCGTAGATAATTCCCACGCAAATATTACCCAGTGCACCCGGGATGATGGCGAAATCATCCACCATCTTCATTGCAAGGTTAACTCCGTAGAGTTCATCACCGTTGGCTGGTTTCGATAAAAAGAAGATCAGCAGCAGGCTTGCTGCACCGCCTACCCACATGCATACTGTAACAAGGTGAATCGTTTTTAGCCAGCGTGTGCCCTTTATGGGAAGTTTCTTCATGTGTAACAATTCTCCCGGGAAAATTATCCATGGCTATTTTCAAGTTGCCCGCTTGTGTTGTCAATAGAAATCAGATATAATTTTTACTTGTCTTGCGCCGGCGATATGCTACTGTTGTCTCATAATTTCTGCAGTATTACATGTTATTTTGTTTCAATATATATCAAAATGGAGAAAAATCATGGCTAGAATTTTTAACTTTTCCGCGGGTCCATCAACACTACCTGTTGATACTCTTGAAGAAGCATCCAGGCAGCTGGTAGAGTATCATGATTCCGGTATGTCTCTCATAGAGATGAGCCATCGTGGAAAACTATACGATGAAGTACATCGTGACACTATGACACTTGCCAGGGAGATCCTGGACATCCCGGATGATTTCCATGTCCTGTTTCTGCAGGGTGGTGCCACAATGCAGTTTGGCATGGTTCCAATGGCGTTATTAAAAGAGGGGCAGACAGCTGATTATATTCTTACCGGTTCATGGGCGAAGAAAGCCTATAGTGATGGCACGCTTATAGGTAAAGTAAATGTGCCATGGGACGGCAAAGAAGGAAGCTACACCAAAATTCCCGCCCAGAATGAACTTACACTTACACCTGGCGCGGCATACGTGCACCTGTGTTCTAATGAAACGATAGGTGGTATTCAGTGGCCTTATTTCCCTGATACCGGGGATGTGCCCCTGATTTGTGATATGTCCTCTGATATCATGTCCCGTCCGCTGCCCTGGGACAAGATCGACATGGTATACGCCGGCACACAGAAAAACCTGGCCCCCGCCGGTATGGCATTTATTGTAATGCGAAAATCGTTGATTGAAAAAGCACGAAAAGATCTTCCCGCCTATCTTCAATATAATCAGCACGCCGAAAGTGATTCACTGTATAATACACCTCCATCATTTACGGTGTGGATGACAAACCTTACACTTAAATGGATCAAATCCATTGGCGGCATGAAAGAAATTGAAAAGCGGAGAGATGAGAAGGCATCCATGTTGTATGGTGCCATTGAGAACAGCGACGGATATTATCGTAATCCCGTTGATGCCGGCAGCAGGTCGAAGATGAATGTTGTATGGCGATTGCCAGACGAGGATCTTGAAAAGAAATTTATCGCAGAAGCAGACAAGGCAGGACTCAGCGGACTCAAAGGCCACCGTTCGGTGGGAGGATGCCGGGCCTCAATTTATAACCCGATGCCGGTTGAAGGGGTGAAGGCCCTTGTGGATTTCATGAATGACTTTATGAAGGCAAACGGGTAATTGGTATGGATGCCCTGAGAATCAGAGAGCTCACCAAAAGGCTTCTGGACGTATTGACGGACAGAAGCCTTGAGGATGAAGAGAAGAAGATGCTCAGGGCGTTTATGATACGGCTGGTATCACGAAAACCCGTTCAAATTCCAGAAGAGGCTGAACCGGTTATACGGGAGATGGAAGAGGAGTTCGCGTCAGGTAAGGGTGAGATGGTGGATGAACTCTTGATCGGAGAACTGCTCAAACGTGAGGGGCTGGCAACTGCTGATGACATTGATAAGGCTGTTCGCAAACAGGAAAGACTGCGAAAGAATAATCAGCACCGTCTGCTGGCACAGATACTTGAAGATATGGATGTAATCACCACAGAACAGTTGAATTCGTTTATATACAGGTATTATTTTAAGGGAGAGACGAAGTGAGTGCAGGATCAGAATGCAATTCGAACAATGACACCGTGGATATAAATGGTGAGTATCGTCCCTGGGGGTATTATGAAATCCTTGAGGACAAAGAAGACCATAAGGTAAAACGTATTACAGTATATCCCGGAAAACGTCTCAGCCTGCAGCGTCATCAAAGACGACAGGAACACTGGTATTTTCTAAGTGGTGAAGGAATAGTGACACTGGATACGGTAGAAGTTGCGGTTGAAGCGGGCAAATCCGTTGATATAAATTTTTCAACAGTTCACCGTGTGAGTAATACCGGATCTGATGATTTAAGGTTCATTGAAGTGCAGCGTGGTGATTATTTTGGTGAGGACGATATAGAACGACTTGAAGACGATTTTGGCAGATCGTAGACTTTCATGAAAAGAACACGAAAAACTAAATATAAATCGGAAAGCCATTACCTTGTTCCTGACCTGGAACGAATATTTAATAAATTAGTTATGCGACGGGGAGATGTTGAATTTACCCGTTACACGGATATGCTGAACGGACATGTACCCTTTGCGTCGGCCATCCATTCTATTGCACTGTCTCATATTAATGTTGAAAGGGCATTAAAAGAGCTGCAATCGGTATATTATTATCAGCGTTTTGATGGTGCAGTACCATTGATGATGAAAACAGGTAAACGGGTTACCACCGGTGACCGGCTTTTCAATTTTGTGTTTCGCGGTATGTTCGATGATTCAGGTATCTCTCATCTTATTGGCCCCCCCATGGGATTGTACGCATTAGCCAGTCTCTCATCAAGGGACGGGTTATCCGGCAGCTTGAAAGATCTTTTACCCTTCGCGCAGAGAGAGATGTATTTTCTCGAGCAGATCAGGGAGTTGTGGGGGGAAGGACTGCCTGTTATTATTCATCCTTTTGAATCAGGCTTCTTTCAGTCACAACTTTATGATGAGGTTCTTGATGTTGAAGTGAAGGGAAAGATGGGGTTTTACCGGCAGATGTTGCGCATACGAAAACTTTTGCAGGTGAACGAAAACGTTGAGTGGGGAAATATACCGTCTATACGCGATATGCCTTTCCGGTTTATCGATCCTTATTTCTGCGCGGTATATCTTGCCGGTCTTCATGCACTGAAAAAAAGCTGCATTGAAATTGATCAGTCTATGAAGGATCATCTTAAAGATAAAATCAATACTATAACGTCAAGCGTGGAAGAACGTCTGTGGTCTGATGAATATGAGTGCTATTTGCCCCAATACTTTCAGGATGGCTGGAGACCGGTGCGGTCGATCAACATCTCTTCAATTTTAATGCTTTTTTCAGGAATGATAGACAGGAAACGGGCAGAGCAGATGGTATCTCGATATCTTATGCCCGGCTATGGTTTCTGGCAGAAGCTGCCTCTGAGCTGCAGCCTTATTGACGGCAAACATGACAGGCAGCTTGGCCATCACCGGGGATGCACGGTTAATATTGTGTTCAACTGGATGATATATCATGGACTGATAACGTATGGTTTTACCGACCTTGCTGAACAACTCAGGAAGGCAACACTGGAGCTTGTAGAGAAATCGGGACTATACGCATGGTATGATATTGATTCGGGCAGGGGACTTGGTTCGTCACAGAGTACACTTTCCGGGATTGTTCTTGATTTTTAAAAAATCTTGTAACATGAATTGTTTTTTCTATACGTACCAGTAATATACCCCGTACGTACATATATGATTACGTGTTAATTATTATTTTAATTGATTAAAACAGCCATCATAAGGAGGGCATTGAGAACTCATGATAAGTGTGAATAATCTTACAAAAAATTACGGTGATGTATGTGCCGTTGGTGATATCTCGTTTGCGATCCGCAAGGGGGAGATCACCGGCCTGCTGGGCCCAAATGGTGCCGGTAAAACAACAACACTTCGCATTCTAACCGGTTTCTTGAAAGCAACAAAAGGGAACGTGGTTGTAGGTGATTATAATGTTGAAGAAAACCCACTGCAGGTAAAAGAAATGATAGGCTACCTGCCCGAATCTGCCCCACTGTACGGGGATATGATGGTATATGACTATCTTGAATTCATTAAAAAAATACGTGAAGTTGAAGATGAACACCGGGTGCGTGAAATCGCTGACCTGTGCGGCCTGCAGGGAGTAATGCATAAAAACATCAATGAATTATCCAAGGGATACAAGCAGCGTGTGGGACTGGCCCATGCCATGATTCATAATCCTGATATACTTATACTTGATGAACCCACAAGTGGCCTGGATCCTAACCAGATTATCGAGATACGAAACCTTATCAGGGAGATAGGTAAAGAAAAAACAGTTATTCTTTCAACACACATCTTGCCTGAAGTCGAAGCCACATGTGATCGTGTGATCATTATAGACAGGGGGAACATCGTTGCTGATGACAGCACGGCCCAGCTGCGGTCTTCAGCCGGAAAGGACATCACCATACTTCTTGAATTATCCGGCGCATCATTTGACGAGATGAATAATGTGCTTCGTGAAATGGACGGGGTGAAGATGGTTACCCTGACCAGTGACCGGGAAGATCACATTTCGATGTCCCTGGTAACCGATGGGGACAAAGACCTGCGGCCGGATGTGTTTTCAATCATAAAGGACAGGGGGTGGACCCTGTATGAAATGAGCCGCGAATACCGCAGCCTTGAACATGTGTTTAGAGACCTGACCAGAGGAGGAGTTGATGGAACGATATAAAGGTGCGTTAACCATTACGGCGAAGGAGTTACGAACATATTTCACAACACCTATTGCCTATATAGTGATTACCGTTTTTCTGGCCATAACCGGGTGGTTGTTTTTTTCAACATTTTTTCTGTATGGCCAGGCGGAGATGAGAGGATTTTTTGAACTGCTGCCACTGGCCTTTGCCTTTGTTGTGCCTGCCATAACAATGAGATTATTCTCCGAAGAAAAGAATACCGGGTCTTTTGAAATAATGATGACCCTTCCGGTTAGTACTGTTGAAGTACTGGCGGGGAAAATTCTTGCGGGTACTCTTTTTACGGTAATTATGATACTGCCCACGATTGTATATGCCGTATCAATCGGTTTCGTTGGTGATATCGACCCGGGCCCCGTTGTTGGAGGTTATTTTGGCGCTATTCTTCTTGGTGCGGCTTTTTCGGCCATCGGGGTATTCTCGTCCTCATTAACTAAAAACCAGATCGTGGCATTTATTATTGGATTTGCCATCTGCCTGCTATTGACATTGATAGGGAAATTTTTATTTTTCCTTCCATCAGGAATGGTCAACGTGGTCGAGTATATCGGTGCGGAATATCATTTTATGAATATAGCAAGGGGTATTATTGATTTGCAGGATATCGTGTACTTTCTGTCCGTAATGGCTGTGGCCGGTATCGCAACCCACTACGTGCTTGAGGAGAGGAGATGATAATGGATAGAATTAAAGAATGGATAGCAAGATCAGGCCAGTGGTTGAAAGAGGAATTTTCCTCTAAAGAGTACAATTATGTAATGTATATAGTCATTATAATATTGCTGAACCTTGTAATTGCCACAATGAATTTCAGGGCCGATATCACCCGTAATAACGTGTATTCACTTTCAAAGGTGAGCAGGGAAGTGGTATCAACCCTTGAAGAGCCGCTTATTGTAAAGGTATTTTTCAGTGAGAACCTGCCTGCCCCTTATAATGGAGTAAGCAGGTATCTTGGTGACCTGCTGGAAGAATATGACAATTACGGAAACCGTAACTTCCGTTATGAATTTATTGACGTTGAAGAGAACAAGGATACCGCATCTGATTTTGGTATTTATCCCGTACAGATCCGTGAACTTGAAGATGACCAGGTCAAGTTTCGTAACGCTTATATGGGAGTTGCCATGGTGCATGGTGATCTTATAGAGAAGGTCGATTCTATTACCGAACCGGAGGGACTTGAATACCGGCTGACCACATTAATGAATAAAATGAACGGGAAGATTGATGCACTTCTCGAGCTTGATAACCAGATACACGTGACACTGTATACAAGCAGTAATATGCCAATACCCGGGATGCAGAATTTGAAAGAACGGGTTTACCAGGAAGTTCAGAAATGTGACCTGCGTAACTATAATAAACTCGAGTTTCGCTATGTTGATACGGTTAGTGACACAAAGGCCCTTGATATGGCGGATGTATACGGCCTACCCATGCTTGAATGGAAGCGGTTTACCACCATGGATGGTTCTACCATACCTGCAGGCAGGGGAATGGTGGGACTTGTTGTGGAATATGGTAACCGGTTTGAAACCGTGCAGGTGCTTTCAAGGAACCTGGGAGGACAATATGCCATTGGAAATCTTGAAGGACTTGAAGACAGGATAAACGGTGCTGTTGACAGCCTGATAAGCGTGAATCCCAGGGTTGGATACATCGTGGGACATGGTGAAAGTAACCTTAAAGATGAACGTAATGGTGCTAAACAACTGAAAGATATGCTTTCGGATATGTACGAACTGATCGAGATTGACCTGGAAAAGGGTGATATACCACAGGATATCAGCACTATTATCATTAATGGTCCTAAAGACACCTTCACTGATGAGTCACTTTTTAAAATTGATCAATACCTGATGAGTGGCCGAAACGCCTTAATACTTGTAGATTCATTCCTGGAAATTCAGCAGGGTGGGAATCCCATGATGCGGCAGCAGCAACCGGTGGTAGTGCCCCTTACTACGGGTATAAACAAGCTTCTTGCAAGTTACGGGGTGAAGGTTAATCGCGATATCGTAATGGATACCCGGTGTTTTGAAACACAACAGCGTGGCCTGGGTGAATTGAAGCTGTATTTTGCTCCCCTTATCGATGATGAAGGGCTCAGCGACAAGAGCGATATTACCGCCTTTTTGAAGCGCCTGGTATTTCTCAAGGGGTCTTCTCTTACGCTCCTGGAAGATGCACTGAAAAAGAATGACATTGAGCACACTGTCCTCGTGAAATCTTCAGATGAAAGCTGGCTTCAGAAGGGACGCATCAGTTTTATGCCATTTGGGGTGCGTCCACCCGACAGGTCTCAGATGAAGAGTTTTAACCTTGCGGTATTGCTTGAAGGTGAATTCTCAAGTTACTTCACCGGTGAAAACGTGCCTGGAACAACGGGGTTGCAACAGGGGAAAATCACCGGCGGCATTATAAAAAAAGCAGCCAAGCCTGCCCGTATCGTTGTTGCCGGGTCATCAGAAATAGCAGGGAGAAATACCATTGATCCAGAGGGTAAAAGGCCCAATTCAATATTCATGCATAACGTGGTGGATTATCTTAATGGAAACTACAATATTCCCGAGATGCGCAGTAAGGGGCTTTCATTCAATCCAATCGAAGAAACAGGGGATGTCACACGGGTTATCCTGAAACTGGTAAATATTGCGGGGCTTCCACTGCTGGTAATTCTTGCCGGTTTTATAAACTGGCGGGTTCGAACAATCAGGAAAAAACGAATTGCACAGCAGTTTACAGAAGGGGGGAAAGTATAATGAATAAAAAAACACTTTTCAGCCTGCTCATAATTGCAGTTCTGGCTATATACCTGGTAATAGCAAACAACCAGGGAAGCCAGCCGGTGGTTGAACTTACTGAATATGAAGACGGCCTGGATGAGATAACCATCAGCAGGCAGGACTCTAACATTAAGATATATAAACATGATGGTGAATGGGTCATCAACGATCAAAAATTTCCGGCAGACGGGGGACAGGTTTCAACTATTGAAAAGAAGTTGAAGGAGTTGAATGTAACTGACCTTATATCACGCAAAAAGCATTACCAGAGATATGAACTGGAAGCTGGAAGGGCATTGCACGTGATTGCCCGAAAGGATGGGAAAACCGTTCGTGACTTCTATGTTGGTAAGAAGAGCCCCACCTACCAGCAGACATATATTCGGTTTTCCGATAAGGAGGGTATTTACCTGGCATCAGGCACTCTTGATACTGATTTTGACAAAAAACTTGATAGTCTGCGGGACAAGGAAATACTGAAAATCGAAAAGAATGCCATAGGGTCAATACGGCTTACCTACAGGGGAAAAACACTGAACTTCAACAAGGTGAAAGTTGAAAAAAAGGTGAATGATGCAGAAGAGGGCACCGATGCCAAAAAAGACGATAATGGAAAAGACAGCGTGAAGAAGTCGGCAAGCCAGGACAAGTGGGTATGCACAGAATACTCCACGGTTGCACTTGACAACGACCAGGTAACACAGCTGGTGACCGCCTTTGATCCCCTGAGGGCAAAGTCATTCCCTGACTTGAAGAAGAATGAGGTACAAGGGATTATGAGCCGGGTACAGATAGAGGCATACGGTAGAACCATAACGGTTACCGTACATCGGAAGTATGATGATGCAAGCTACCTTGCTACCTCGTCAGAATCTGAATATCCCTTTGTGATAGATGAATTTCGGGCAAAGAAACTTTTTAAAACAATAGGGGACATGAAAAAAAATCCATGAAAACCGGGATTCTCGCAACTATCGGTCCTGCGTCAATTGACACGATACAGGATATGTACCGGGAGGGCCTGGGTGGTGTGCGGATCAACAGTTCACATGGCTCCCATGATCTTCACCTGAAGGTAATTGAAAACACCCGACGGCATATGCCGGACGGGTACGTGGTGTATGACATTAAAGGTCCGAAGATCAGGCTGGGAGACCTGCCCGAACTTTTGCATATCAAGTCCGGCATGAGTCTTACCCTCAGAACGGATATATATCCTGCGCCGGGAGAACAGTATCCCTCAACCGATGACCCTGATTCAGGAATACCAGTTACCTATCACGACTTACACAGGTACGTAAAGCCGGGTCACCGGCTGTACGTGGATGACGGCTATATAGGTTTGGAGATAACCTGTGTGGATGGACCCGTGATACACTGCAGGGTACTATATGGTGACGCCCTTCGATCACGAAAGGGGCTGAATCACCCTGATACAGTTGTGGGATATCCCTACACCATGGAAGAGGATCTGCCTAACCTGGAATTTGCCATAAGAAACAAAGTTGACTACATAGCGGATTCTTTCACACGGGACGCGGATGATGTGAAGGAACTCAGGGATCGTCTTAATGGAACGGGTATAAAAATCATATCAAAGATTGAAAACCCCGAGGGGGTATATCAATTTGATACAATTCTTGCAGAAACAGACTCGATTATGATCGCCAGGGGTGACCTTGGCGTGGAAATGGATCCGTGGGAACTGCCCGAGTTGCAGAAAGTCATGATCGAGAAATGCAATGCCGCTGAAAAGCCGGTGATTACCGCCACGCAGATGCTGGAGTCCATGATTGAGAACCCGCGGCCAAGCAGGGCGGATATCAGTGATATCGCAAACGCTGTCTATGATGGAACGGATGTTATTATGCTATCCGGGGAAACGTCCATCGGACGTTTCCCGGTGGAATGTGTAAAAGTAATGCGAAAAACTGCTGAGGCGATAGAGAAAACACAACGCTACAGGAATAAAAAAAAACGTATCAATACATTGTAATTCAGCTCCTGGCAGATCTTTTCTTTTTCCCCTTCTGCTTCTTCTCCATTGCCAGTTCGATTACCCTGTAGGCACCGTCGTAGGTGCCGATTGTTTTGTGTTTCATTATACTTTCACAATACATGGTGAGCAGGTCAGTATCATTCAGCATCAGGTCAAGGGCCTGGATGGTGAGGGGTATGTTCTCACATTCAATTGTGCCGTCACCAAGTTCTGCACCCCGTATGGCCCCCCATGCCTCGTGTCCCCCAACCCGTTGTATGAAAAGTCGTGGAACGGGGTAGTAGGCAAGCTCACTGGGTTTTGTTATTAATACGTCACAGGCCCGAATTAGTAGATTGGTTGAATAAATGGCCGCAAATATATTGTCATTCAGGAAGGCGTGCAGACCGGTCACGTTACTATTCAGTGCCTTTGCTGCAAAACGTCTTGTATCGTCCCAGTCGAAATGAGTTGTTATCTCAGATTCATATCCTTTGAGTTCTTTTTCGATTATCTTCCAGACGTTCCCGTGATCCCCCATGTTGAGAAATAGTGTCACACTGCCGTCTTTTATCATGGGAAGGAGGTGGCGGATAACTGACAGGAAGATATCCTCCTGTGCTCCCGCACCACCGATTGAAAGAAGAACCCTTCGGGTTTTTTTGCCCTGTATTCTCTTAATGCGTGCCTTGCAGTCCTTCTCAATATTTTTAACCAGTTCATGATCAACATAATGCCCGGTATAGTGAAGATCAGGGGCGGGCATGGGGGCAAGGATGTCACGTTTTTTGTCCATGTGCTTCAATGTGCGGTAACCCATGTAGGCTGACGGTGACTGTATTGTGTGAATGGCCCCTTCTGACAAATGTAATCCAAGTGGCCAGTTGTCCGGGATCATGTTTACAACCTGTTTCATCCCTGCGTGAACAGCCGCCTGGGATGCCCACGCGTGTGTTGCAACGAATGGCAGGTCTTTTGGCAGGTCCCCGTAAATATCTGACATCAGTTCTGTCATCTTCTGATCGGATGCATTGAAATCAAGTTTTTTGAACCCTTCTGCGGTGAGGGGCTCCCAGTAGAGCCTGTTAAAAAGCGAAAATTTCTGTGACAGCCGTGATCCCAGTGAGTAAAGCTTCTCAAGATGCTGTATAATTTTTTTCCCGGTGGTATCAAAGGAGAGCAGGTCAAACCAGTAGGGGGTTATGCCCATGGAATGTGCCGCGGAGGCGGCGGCCATTGCAATACGATAATGTCCGAATCCCATTCGAATGGTGCCAAGTGCAACCGTGTTATCAGCCTTGATGTTCTTTCCTGTTTCTGAAATAAAAATATTTTCTACCCCAAGTGGGGGTCCTATCACCTGGTTCTTTTCGGCTTTCAATGGATATGAAGCATCAGGATCGTGATTGAATTTTTTTTCAAATTTCGTTTTCTGCTTCAAAGCCTTTTTATATGCTGATGTGGATATGGAATTACCGAATATCGTAGAAGACCTGTCATTTGTATCACTCATTATGTACTCCTTCTCGCTGTTTACAATACCTTGTAATAATATATTCTGCATATATATGAATATCATGAAAATGTCAATAACGCATTAAAATTTTGATATATATATGGCGGTTTTTAACGTTTACTATCGTTATTCCTT
>CAZVRB010000001.1:0-16924 GCA_964629365.1 uncultured Leptospiraceae bacterium | reverse complement strand
AAACTTCAAAAAAATGAATTCCAGGAATATGAAGGATAACGAATATACTTGTATGATATAAACTGGAATAAAATGCTTTTTTCATTGGATAAAAAAATCAATTTTTTCTATTGACAGAACCATGATGTGATGTAATTAAGGTAGTCGGTTTTAAAGATGCCCAGGTGGTGGAATCTGGTAGACACGCATGGTTGAGGGCCATGTGGGAGAAATCCTGTGCGGGTTCAATTCCCGCCCTGGGCAATAACATCATATCCCGCGTATGCGGGTTTTTTTATGATCAGAAAATAAAAAACCACCCGCTACTAATTATGTCTCTAATGCAGGCCGATAATAAATATACGAGGTGGCGATGGATTAATGTTGAAATCGACTTTATTTTTTTGACGCATGTTCATCCTGGTAGAGTGTGAAAGTATACATCGGCATTCGGCAATATTACGTGACGGAGGATAACATGTTACATTACACTATGAAAACAAATGAAGAACTCATAGCAAAGCATTGCCCCAGGTGCAACTCCCTGGTAATGGCATCGGTTGTGAGAACATTGAATGGGGAACGTTACAAGTATTCTGATCTGCACTGTTCTTCCTGCCAGTGGAAAAGTCCACTTTCACAGATAAAAAATTCTTGAAAAATATTGTCATAGATTTAATGAGTTACTATACATGCTTTAAAAGACTCTGAATTCTTCCCAGGGATCTGGCAAAAATAATATATTATTCTTGCACATGTGTACAGTACCCCGGTTATTACCGTGTAGTCGCGTATAAAAGAAAAAATAACGGTTTAATGACACGGGGTTATATATATTATAGATATACAAAAAGAAGAGGTGATCCGAATGGCCTTAGAACAGACGCTGGTATTAGTGAAACCGGACGGGCTGAAAAAGTCCCTGACGGGAAATATTCTTTCCAGGTTGTCAGAAGCAAAGCTGGTTATCATTGGTGCGAAGGTTGTAAACGTATCAAGAGAGCTGGCCGAAACGCATTATGAACATCTTCAGGGCAGGCCTTTTTTTGAAGAACTTATCCAATACATTATGGGGGATCTTCACAATACACACCGTGTAGCCGCTTTCGTATACCAGGGAGAGGATGCAATTCAAAAGATCAGGGACATCGTGGGTGATACCAATCCTGAAAATGCCAATCCTGTTAGTATAAGGGGTGCCTATGGCAGAATAACTACATCGGGTGTTTTTGAAAACGTGGTGCATGCATCATCAAGCTCTGAAGATGCTGAAAAAGAAATCAAACTGTGGTTCGGCCCTGATGAGATTGTTGAAGATATATATCCAAGCAGGGAAGTAATGCGCAGCGAGATTCGGATGCGTGAATGGGTATAGGTGTTAATGCCCCGGATAAATAAGGAGAGGTGATAATATGAATATAATACTGCTTGGTCCACCAGGTGCGGGTAAAGGAACAGTGTCGGAATTGCTGGTTAAAGAATATGGGATTCCCCAGATTTCAACAGGGGATATTCTGCGCGGGGCGGTTAAACAGGGTTCCGAGGTGGGTAAAGAGGCTGAGGCGTACATGAATGCCGGCAAACTGGTGCCTGACAAGGTTATCATGAAAATAATGGAAAAACGTTTGCAGGATGAAGATTGTATGAAAGGTTTCATACTGGATGGTTTTCCCCGTACCATACCACAAGCCGAGCAACTTGATGATCTCCTTGAAAGACTGGGGCTTGACCTTGATGCCGTGGTAAACCTGGAAGTTCCAGAGGATATTATTGTCAGGAGACTAACAAGCCGTCGTACCTGTTCGAATTCAGATTGCCAGGCAATTTACAACATGATCTCGAAGCCCCCCAAAAAAGAGGGAGTTTGTGACAAATGCGGGAGTACGCTTATACAGCGTGATGATGAGACAGAAGAAGCTATCAATGAGCGGTTACGTACATATCATGAACAAACTGAGCCGCTGATACAGTTCTATTCATCACGGGACTGTTTCATGTCTGTACCATCCCTGGATGCGAAAACTGTGCTTGAAGAAATATCCAGCAGGGTGGCTGAATAAAAAAATACTTTACAAATAGCAGTAGAACGGGAATATCAATATCACGTCAGCAGGAGAGATGCCTGAGCGGTCGAAAGGGGCGGTCTCGAAAACCGTTGAGGGTTCTGCCCTCCGAGGGTTCGAATCCCTCTCTCTCCGATTAAGGCCCTGTTGACTTAAGAAGTACCCTGTAAAACGGGCCAGAAAGTAAATGGAGAGGTGTCTGAGAGGCCGAAAGAGCACGGTTGGAAACCGTGTGTAGCGCAAGCTACCGGGGGTTCGAATCCCCCCCTCTCCGCATTAATAATTATGTTGCAATAATTGCGCGATCCCGTTAAATGATATGACATACCAGATAATAGCCAGGAAATGGCGTCCCAGGACATTTGATGAAGTGGTCTACCAGGACCATATATCAACAACCCTGCAGAACAGTATCAGGCAGGACAGGATTTCTCACGCCTACCTGTTCGCCGGACCCCGGGGGGTGGGAAAAACAACTATGGCCAGGATACTGGCACGGGCATTGAACTGCACGGAAGGTCCAACACCTTCACCATGCGGAGTATGTGAAAATTGTACTGAAATACGCGATGGAATGGCCTTTGACGTGGTTGAGATTGACGGTGCGTCGAATACCGGTGTGGATAACATACGGGAGCTTCGTGAGAATGTGAATTCTGCACCCTTAAAGGCCCGTTACAAGGTGTACATTATAGATGAAGTACATATGCTGTCCAAATCAGCATTTAACGCCTTGTTGAAAACCCTTGAAGAACCACCCTCACATGTTGTATTCATTTTTGCCACCACCGAGATTCACCAGATCCCCGATACAATTCTATCAAGATGTCAGAAATATTTTTTTAAAAAGATTTCAATCGGGGCAATCGTAGATCACCTGAAATTAATTATATCAAGTGAAGATTATTCCATAGATTCTTCGGCACTATACCCCATTGCCAGGTCATCGGGTGGATCCATGAGAGACGCCCAGTCAATACTTGACCAGGTACTTTCTTTTTCAGATGGTTCAATAAAGGAAGAAGACATTCTTTCCCTTCTTGGGCTGGTTCCCCTTGAAAGTTATTGTTCAATGCTTCAGTGTATACATGAAGGTGATGCCCTTGCGGTGCTTGGTGAGATTGAACGTGTATTTACCGTCGGTATGGATATTCCCCATTATATTTCCGGCTTTTCCGAGATTGCCAGGGCCCTTCGGTTGATCCATCATGGGGTGGATGTTAATTCTCTCATGGGGTATTCGCAGGAAGAGTATACCATGCTGCAAAAGACACTGGCCCTTTACCAGGATGAAGAATTGAGTATAATTTTTAAAATGCTAACCGAGCTGCAACACGAACTCCGGTACGCGGTAAATGAACAGGTTCTGGTAGAGATGTTTCTTCTTGATATTATCGCCGTCATAAAGAATCCCACCCTTGCTGAAATTATTCAGAAAATCGAAGACTTCAGTGGCAGTGAAACAAATTCAGTTCCCCTGCACGGGGATGATAAAAAAAAAAGAACTCCGCTAAATGAACAACCCGTAAGTGAAAAGAAAAATCAGGATGACGTAGACAAAGGGGATACAGATCCCGCCTTTGTGATGGGTCAGTGGGACGAACTGCTGGGTACAATTAAAGAAGAAAAGTCATACCTTTTTTTCAAACTTGCAAATGCACGGGTTTTGTTTAATAACGGCACCCTCAGTATACATTTTAGCGGTAAGGGTGATAACGATTATTATCGCAGAATGCTTGACAACAGTGATATCAATTTCATAAAGGATGAACTTGGAAAGAGGATACAGCGAAATATTGCCATAAAGGTGCAGGCAGGGGATAGGGCAGACGATGCTGCAGAGCCAGTGATGGAGGATGCCCCACCGCCTGAAGCTATAATGCTTCGTGATACCGAGGTACTTGAGAAACCCACCAACCCGATGGTTGATAAAATAGTTACTATTTTTGAAGGTGAAATTGTTGATAAAGGAGAAAATGAATAATGCTTAAAGGAATGGGCGATCTTGGTAACATAATGAAGCTGCAGCGGGAATTTAAAAGCATGCAGAAAAAATTAAAAAAAATGGAATCTTCTGCGGAAAGCGTAGACGGTTACGTGAAAGTTGTAGTGAACGGTGAATACAAGATAGTAGATATTCAAATTGATCCTGCTGCTCTCGAAGACAGGGACGCAAAAAAGCTTGAAAAAAGTATTCTTGCTACAATAAATGATGCCATGGAAAAGAGTAAACAATACGCGGCTGATGAGATGTCAAAGCTGACCGGCGGAATGAATATCCCGGGCTTGACTGACATGCTTAAATAAGGATATAAATGGAATCGTCTTCAAGGTATCTTGATTCCCTGATTCGGGAATTTTCAAGGCTTCCGGGTATAGGCAGTAAAAGCGCTACCCGGCTGGCTTTTCATATACTTAAAATGCCGGCTGACCAGGTTGACAGGCTTTCTGAAGCCATAGTTGAATTAAAGCGAAATATACGATCATGTTCCCTGTGTGGAGGTATTTCCGATGATGCACTGTGCAGGGTGTGCAACAGCCCCGACAGGGATAAAGAGATTCTTTGCGTGGTTGAAGAGCCCGAAGACATGATCAGTATTGAACGTACGGGGGCTTTTCGCGGCTTGTATCATGTACTGGGAGGGGTGATAGCCCCGCTGGATGGTATTGGCCCGGAGGACCTGAGAATCAATGAACTGGTTCAACGATGTAATGATCAATCAGTAAAAGAGGTTATCCTTGCCACAAATCCCACCGTTGAAGGGGATGCCACCAGCCTGTACGTGGCACGTATCTTGAAACCCATGAATATCAGGGTTATGAGAATCGCACACGGGTTACCGGTGGGATCAGACCTGGAATTTGCCGATGGGCCTACCCTTGCAAAATCGCTTTCGGGCAGGGTGGAGATGTGATGCAGTTGGCTATTTTTTCTTACCTTCAAGGGAAAGCACTACCGGGATACCTTTCCAGTTAAGCTTTTCCTGCAAAGTCTTTTCAATAAATCTTTTTATGTCCCTTTTAAACAGGTCGGGGTTGTTTACGAACAGTTTAATATGCGGGGGAACTGTGTCCACCTGGGTGGCATAGTATATTTTAAGAGTATCGCCAAGAAGGGGCATGGCGTGTGATCGCTGTATCTGTTCAAGCATCTTGTTGAGCTTCGCTGTTTCAATTCTTTTCTCGGCACGTTCATGTAGATCGCATGCGGTTTCAAGAAGCTTGTGTATTCGCGTTTTGTTAGAGGCAGAGATAGATATAATAGGAAAATCCGCTGCCCTGTAATACTTAAATATCAAGCGGTCTTTGAACTTGTCGAATGTTTTATCGTCCTTTTCAACGGCGTCCCACTTGTTTATGGCGATGATGGTGGGCCTGTGTGCCTTGATTATCTCGTCTGATATTTTCTTATCTGTTTCAGTAATGCCCATGGTGGCATCCAGAAGATGTATGGCAACATCGCATCTTTTTATTGAATCAATAGTTCTTGTCAGTGAGTAATATTCAACACTGTCCTGTATCTTTCGCTTTCTTCTCATTCCAGCAGTGTCAATTATCCGTATATTTTGTCCCTTAAATTTGAATATTTCATCAACCGAATCACGGGTAGTACCGGGAATATCTGAGACAACAGCGCGGTCATATCCGATGAAGGCATTAAGAAGTGTTGATTTTCCAGAGTTTGGTCTGCCAACGATGGCAATGTCATGATCTGACAGAATTTCTTCGGGATTTTTTTGTGGGAGAAAAGAAATAATCTTGTCCATCATAAGGGGCAGATTTTTCTTTCTAAGCGCTGAAATCGGAATAAATTCAGAAATACCAAGCTCGTAAAAATTAACGAGATTGTCCATGTCCTCCGGGTGGTCCATCTTATTGACTGCGATCACGGCGGGTACATTCAATTTTCGTACAAGTTGTACAAGGTCAGCATCGAATGATCGGGGTGCCGGGGTTTCAAGCAAAAGCACAATTAAATCAGATTGCTGAAGATGGCGTCTTGCGTTTTCCAGGATGTTGTCGGACAGCTCAGATTCTTTCGCAAGATCAAGCCCCGGTGTGTCCTTGATTTCAAAGGAATAATCCTTGTAGGATACCCTGAATGACAATATATCCCTGGTTAAGCCGGGATGCTCATCCACGATTGCCCGCTTTTCGTTAATTATCGCGTTAAAGAGCGTGGACTTCCCCACGTTCTGTCTTCCCACGATACTGACTGATGGAATTCCCCTGATCATACATTATTCCTGTAAAGCGTGTTATTGTACTAAGGTATATAAAAGCAAAATACCATATGCGGTCAGTGAATGATTACAACGTGATTTTGCGCAAGTAAAAAATATTCATTGTAATGTGGGGGATATTTTTTTATATTACTGCGAATATACACATGAAAATTTGAAAAAGTATTGCATTATACGTTTTTTTCTGAATTATTATTAATGTATAATCGATATTGATAATAGTATATTGTATATATATTACTGTATAAAAAAGTGAGTTCGTTAAGGAAAATTGTTTTGGCAGAATTCAAGCAGAGAAAAGAAAGAAACTATGAGGATATCAAGACACTTGATGACATTCTCAATCTTCTGAAAGACGAGCAATTTAAGAACAGGCTCAGTCTTAAGTATACCCTTGATAAAACCGGGGTAGAGGTTAACGAGATCCTTGATGATAAATCGGTTATGCTGGTTACTGATGTAGGGTACCAGCCGGCAAATGACCGGATAATCATTTACGGACTTCTGGACAGGTACGTTGAAATTGATCTTGATGTTGAAGATGTTCTGGGCCCAGGCTACTTCAAGTGCAGAGTGGTTTCTGCACGTAAGGCGAAGAAGGGGCGTAGAGACTTGCGTTTTAAGGTCAGCCCTGATAAGGTTGTGGCAACAAATTTTAAGCTTTCAAAACATACTATCGAACTTTCAAGCTTCCGAATCCCTACCAGCATTAAGGTTATACTTGATCAGTTTGAATCACAGATATCAAGAAAAGCAGACCTGGTTAAAGTAGATATCCTCGAGACGAAAGACCCTGTGTTCAGCGCCATAAGAAAGACGGGAAACACGTTATATATAGAAGATTCCGGAAATCCTGAATCACTGAAGCCGATGAACGAAGAATTCCTGGATATAAAAGAAGTACTGGGTGAAGAAACCGAACGCTATAGAAAGCGTATGGTGGAGCGAGGATATAAATCCATAATTATTTCACCTGTTATATACATCACCGAAGACGAGCGTTCTATACCTTTCGCGTTTATTCAGATGGTCTCAAAAAGTGATATACTCACACTGGACAAGGTACTTGAAGTAAAAGATCTTTCTTTCAAGCTTGTTGATATGATCAGGGATGCCAACACCATGCTTGTTTCAACTCATCAGCAGATAATCGATATAAGCAAGGGGGGGGTAAAGATCAGGATAACCGATGAGAACCTGAAAAAGTACCTGGTCAAAACAAAGGGATTCGTGTTTGATATCGTATTCAAGCTGCAGGCTCCAATTACTATATACGGTGAAATAAAATTTACTTATTATGATGACGAGGGAAATCTTTTTGCCGGTGTAGATTTCGCGGGTAATTCATCACGTAAAGATGAGATGAAACGTTTCTATTCTGTAATCCAGCCCATGGAAGTTGAATATAAAAGCAAGCTGCTCAGAGAAATGAAACAGAGAAGGCGGCAGGGTTGATTCTCTTCACGTTTCTTTTTTCCTCTTTTTTAACTCTTTAACAATTTCAGCATCGGATTTCCTTGCGTATACTGGAATCACTCTTGAATAATCATATTTGTCCGGATGTGTTGCGTACAGGTCTTCCAGCAATCTAATCGCTGCCGCGCCGGATGGAGCGAAATCAGGCAGATGTACCAAATCCGGCCTGGCCACCAATCCTCTCTCCATAAATTTTTCAATGCCATTGCCAATAGTATACAATGGGCAATCTGTTGGAACAGCGTTCAGTAATTCTTCTACGTGGTAATCTCCCGGTTTTATCACCTCTTCAGGTACGGCTGTAGTCTCGGCTGCGCGGTAGGCGGCACCGAAAACTCTTTCTTTTTTCGCGTCAAAGGCAACAATAATGACGGCTTCAGCGGGCACCTTCGCTGATGCCGCGTACAGCAGGGGTGAATGAATGCCAACCAGGGGGAGGGACAAAACCTGGGCAAGCATCCTGGCGGTTGTAACTGCAATTCGAATTCCGGTGAACGAACCCGGTCCAATGCCCACTCCCAGCAACTCCAAGGATTGGGTCTGAATTCCAAGTTTCTGCAACGCGTTCTGAATAGAATCAAATAGTGTTATTGAATGGGACACACCGGCATTACGCCCCATGTCAGCTACCTTGCCGTTCATGCCTGCAGCTACCAGCTCGTATGATGTGGCTGTATCAATTATCAGGGTATTCAATTGTAATCTCTCTTCTGTCGGGATCCAGGTATGTAATGTATATTTGTATTGACTGTTCAGGTAACCGGTTACCTGCCCGTTCGGCCCATTCAATCACCGATACGCCTTCATTCTCCCAGTATTCTTCAAAAAAAAGCTGATCAAATTCAATGTCATCCTCAATGCGATACAAATCAAAATGGTAGAGGGGAATCTTTGCATCGTATTCCTCAAGAAGGGTGAACGTGGGACTGGTAATGTCTTCCTCGATACCCATTCCCTTCGCGATACCTTTTGCTATTATCGTTTTTCCCGTACCAAGATCACCATACAGGGCAAATACGTCACCGGATTGCGCATTGGCTCCAAGTGTTTCAGCAAATGCGAAAGTCTCATCAGGTGAGTATGTGGTGAATGTACGTGAGTGTTTCATTGTATACCGCATTTTTATGCAAGTTGACGCGATTCAAGGCGATTCATAAATTTTTGCATGTGCTCAGGTATGTCAATAGAAAATTCCATTTTCTCTGCAGTTGATGGATGGGTGAACGCCAGTTTCAGAGCACCCAGGCACAGGTAATCTACCCTGTGTTTTGAAGACTTTTTCGAGTAAATGGGATCACCAACTATGGGCAGTCCCAGTGAGGCGCAGTGCACACGAATCTGGTGGGTTCGACCTGTGTGAATAATAAGTTTCAGCCTTGAAAAAACGCCGGATGGTGTATGCCATATCTTGAGAAGATCATATTCTGTGACCGCTTCTTTCCCTGTTTGCAGCGTGGTCATTTTGTGGCCGTACCTGGGGTGACGGCCAATGGGGCTGTCGATGATTCCGTGCTGGTGGTGGGGTTTCCCGCTGATAATTGCAGTGTATTCTTTGTATACCTCCCTGTCGGCGAAGGCGCGGGTTAAATTCTGGTGGGCATTGTCATTTTTCGCCACAACCATTAGTCCCTCTGTGTCTTTGTCAAGCCGGTGCACTATACCCGGCCGGGCTACCCCACCGATAGAAGACAGGTCTTTCAGATGGTATAAAAGGGCATTAACAAGTGTGTGGTCCCAGTTCCCGTTTCCCGGATGCACAACCATGCCGGCTGGCTTGTGGATAACCGCGATGTGGCTGTCCTGGTATATAATATCCAGTGGTATATTCTCGGGCTGCAGATCCAGTTCTTCGGGCTCAGGGATATTGATGATAACCTGGTCTTCTGTTTTAACCCTGTAGTTCTGCTTGACTTGCTGTCCGTTGACTGTAATATTTCCATTCCTGATAAGTTTCTGTATGTAGCTCCTTGACATGGAAAGTTCAAGGGCCTCGGCGAGGAAAATATCGATTCTCTCGTTACTGTTGTTTTCGGGGACGTATACCGTTGTTGTTTCGTTCATATCCAGTATTCTTAAAAAAGTTCTTTTCAGCAGCAGCAGTCACTTTTAGAATACGTTAAGATCGCTGAGCTGATTATGTATATACAAATAATGAGAAATAATGGCTCATGATCACGTGATGTTGCCGGGCAGTCAAACAGTATTTGGATGGATATAAAAGAATGATGAAAATTCAATTGATTAATGGAATATTACATCACATCAGGTCACGAATACATCTGTACGGTTCTTACCTCCAGGTCTGGTATTATATCGAGATTCTCTACTTAATGGGGATATTTCTTGTAGTATACGGTAAAGGCATGGCATTTACCTGGGGAATACTATGCGCCGTACTTCTTTCAATTCATATTATACGATTCTATTTTAAAAATGAAACCAGCAGACGCATTCAGCTTCTACTTATGGATTTACACGTGCCCTATGCTGTCTCACTTTCCCTGGCCTTGTTCTGGGGAGATGGTAATGGTCATCCTGTTGAAATAGCAATTTCCATGATCCGTTTCCTGGTAATCGCCATTGAGCTTTTCATGATATGGATGCTGACGGACGAAAAGATTAAAAATGACTTTGACGGTTTCAGTCAAAAAATGCTGAATTAAGATATCGTAGATGTAATACTTAAAAAAAGATGATTATTTCTGTTATAATAGAATGAGGAGGAAGGGTATGTTTGAAATAAATGAAGCGCAACTCAGTGATATTGACAGGGTTGTTGAGATGCGCATGGAAATGCTGTATGAAGTGGGTAAAATTGCTCAGGAAGGTGGCACAGAAAAGCTGCGTGCGCGAACACGGGATTTTTTTATAAAGAAATTTCAGACAGGGGAATTCAAGGTTCTCATGGCAGTTGCGGATGGGAAAATTGTTGCCACATCCGGCATACAGTTCCTGGAAAGGCCTCCAATCTATGAAAATATTGACGGCATTGAAGCCCATATCATGAATGTATACACCCTCCCGGAGCACAGGGGTGAAGGTATTGCCACTGCATTATTAAATAATATCATCACCCAGGCCAGGGACAAGAAAGCGGGTAGGATCCTTCTGCACGCAATCGGAAAAGACCAGAGTATTTATGAAAAACTGGGATTCAAATCAACGCAGAATGAAATGGAGCTTGTCCTGAGCTGAATCATTACCCGAACAAACTTAACCGGGCAGTTTGGAATCCATCAACTTGTTACCGATCTGCCCCAATATCACTTCACACAGAATACATGCGATACTCATGGCCAGTATGAATGGATATGAGGACATGGTGATGTGCTGAGTGAAAGTATACACAGCCATTAGTATTGACAGGACAAGTAGTAACGAGCCTGTTATAATTTTCCTTTTAAGGGCAATGGTGGTTAATGACTTGAACCTGGTTTTACCGTCTATCAGGCCGGCGGCGATTGATGGCAAAACGGTAAGCGGTAAAAGGTAAATCAGCACCGTTGCTGTTGATATAAGCATATCACCGAACCTGCAGGTAAGCAGTATGCCGCCGATGATGAGAACCGGAAGAATGCTTGCAAATGCCTGGGGGAAATGTACTGTTATGGGATGAAGGTGCAAATCCAGTATGAACCTTCTCCTCTCAGATAATTTCTCTTTGTATGGCTCAAAAGCTGTTTTGGGCACTCCGCATGCGGGGCAGACCTCGCCCAGCTTTTCTTCTCTCATTATATATCCGCATGCCTTGCAATAAACCTCTTTTCTCATGTGTACTCCCTCTTTCTTGTATAATGTATTTTTTAATTCCAATAATAATCAATGTATGTTAGAATTCTACATTGTAACATGGAATCCTGCAAGATGTTTTTCAATACAGGTGAACGTTGCTGTATAAATTGTGACTATGCAGCTATGACTAAAATATTGATCATTTGCTTCATAAGGGAAAGGAATTGGAGCATCTCCCCCCGCACGAAGGCGGGGGGGAGATGCTGGATTATTATTCATTTTAGAATAATTTTGATTATTCAGTATGACAGATGAGTAATTACTAAAAATTTATGTAAATATGAATTGCAAGAGGTGTTGATAAAAAATGGGCATTCCACTTTTAAACGATATCCTGATAATTTTTGTGCTTTCTGTTGTGGTACTCTTCGTGTGTCAACGTTTGAAGGTACCAGTAATAGTTGGTTTTCTGCTTACCGGGGTGATTGCCGGACCTTATGGCCTGAGGCTTGTGACATCCATTCACGATGTTGAAGTTCTTGCCGAGGTGGGTGTAATACTATTGCTGTTTACCATAGGCATAGAGTTCTCCCTTGAGAAGCTGTTGAAGATCAAGAAATCCGTTTTTATTGGCGGTAGTGTGCAGGTTGGGGTTTCAATTGCCGTATTTATGGCTATTGCAATGGTGCTGGGTATGAGCGTGGAAAACGCTGTATTTGGCGGCTTTCTTGTCTCACTCAGCAGTACTGCAATTGTTCTGAAAGTATTACAGGAGAGGGCCGAGATTGAAAGTCCTCATGGCAAAAATACACTGGCCATACTGATTTTTCAGGATATTATTGTTGTTCCCATGATACTTTTCACCCCAATGCTTGGAGGGGTAGCGGGTAATGTTACACAGGAACTGCTGCTTTTATTTGTGAAGGCAATCGGTGTGGTGTTGCTTGTTATAGTACTGGCACGAGTGGTAGTACCGAAAATGCTTTTTGAAATCGCAAGGACACGAAGTTCTGAACTTTTTCTGTTGAGTATTGTTACACTGTGTCTTGTGGTGGCCTGGATAACATCCAGCCTCGGGCTTTCCCTCGCCCTGGGTGCCTTTATGGCGGGACTTGTTATATCCGAATCAGAGTATAGTAACCAGGCATTCAGCTCAATATTACCATTTAAAGACGTATTTACAAGTTTTTTCTTTGTATCAATCGGCATGTTGCTGAATACGGCCTACCTCGTTGATAATATTGGACTTGTTCTGTTGATAGTAATGGGTATTCTTCTTGGAAAAATGCTGATTGCAGGTACCGCCACTTACCTGCTTGGTTACCCCCTCAGGGTGGCAGCCCTTGTGGGTCTATCGCTGAACCAGGTGGGTGAGTTCTCATTTATCCTGTCAAAATTCGGCATTGAACATGGACTGCTCCAGGAAGCGCAGTACCAGTTGTTTCTCTCGGTGTCGGTGCTGACAATGGCGGCAACCCCCTTTATCATTGCCGCTGCACCACGTATCAGTGATATTATTATCCGCATCCCCCTGCCGGATCAGCTTTTCGGGGATAGTAAAAAAGAGTTCACTTCTGACAACATAAAACAAATGTCCGACCATCTTATCATTGTAGGGTACGGTATAAATGGTAAGAATGTTTCAAAGGCTGCCAGCCTGGCCGGTGTGCCATATATGATTATCGAAATGAACCCGGAAACAGTTAGACGTGAACGAAAAAACGGTGAGAATATTTATTATGGTGACGCGTCAAGGGATGAGGTATTGCGCCACGCGTATGTGGAAAAAGCGAGGATAGTGGTTGTAGCAATTGCCGATCCATCTGCTACACGCAGAATCACCGAAGTTTGCAAAAGGTTAAACCCTGCCGCACATATCATTGTCAGAACACGTTTTTTGCAGGATATGAAAGAACTATACGGGCTTGGTGCCGACGAGGTGATCCCCGAAGAGTTTGAAACATCCATCGAAATATTTGTACGGGTGCTGCATGGGTATAATATCCCGCAGGATGATATATTCAAGTTTGTTTCTGAAGTGCGTTCTGACGGGTATGGCATGTTCAGGTCCCTGATGACCGAATCGGGGAGAATACCCTCCATGGATCTTCAGCTTCCCAGTGTGGATGTGTCAACTGTTCGTGTATGCGAGGGATCAAGCATCAGGGGAAAGTCTATTGCCGAGGTAGAACTGCGAAAAAGATATGGCGTGACGGTGATTGCAATAAAAAGAGACAGCGGTATGATAGCCAATCCCCCCGCAGAAGAAATTCTGAAGCTTGGCGACCTTTTATATATTGTGGGAGGAAGGGATAAAATTGCCGGTTCAATCTCATTGTTCTCGAATGTTTCAGGTGAAGATGGTTCGTGTGCCATATAAATTGTGTTATTTCTTTAAGGTATTGTTGAAACTCTTGAAGTAATTCAGTATATTGTTAAACTGTCAATAACAGGAGGTTAACAATGCTTGAGCATATACTATATACCTTATACATAATAATTGTATCAATATTAATGATCACAACAGTGCAGTCAGAGGGGGATAAGATAAAGGAGACAAAAGAATTTGATACCGCAATTTTTGCAGGTGGATGTTTCTGGTGCATGGAGTCCCCCTTTGAGAAATACGACGGGGTAGTTGAGGTTATTTCGGGTTATATAGGCGGTGAGAAGAAGAATCCTACATACGAGGAAGTGTCTTCAGGTACAACAGGACATATTGAAGCAGTGAAAGTTCTTTATGATCCGCAAAAGATCTCATACGAAACATTGCTTGATGTTTTCTGGCGTCAGATCGACCCCACTGATCCACGTGGACAGTTCGTTGACAGGGGGGATCAGTATACCACCGCGATTTTCTACCTGAATGAGAAACAAAAGAAGCTTGCTGAGAAATCGAAGAAGAAACTTGAGAAGTCTGGCAGGTTTTCAAAGCCTGTTGTTACCCCAATCCGAAAAGCAGAAACCTTCTATCCGGCTGAGGATTATCACCAGGATTATTACAAGGAAAACCCCATCCGTTACAAGTTCTACCGGTATAACTCAGGACGGGACCAGTTCCTGGAGGATATCTGGGGTGAAGACAGGGATGTACGCCCTGAAAGTCCCAGTGGTAAGTATAAAAAGCCGCCGGAAGGGAAGATACAGGAGATGCTCACACCATTACAGTACAAGGTCACCCGTGAAGAGGGAACTGAAGCACCTTTTAAAAATGAGTACTGGGATAACAAGCGTGAAGGTATTTACGTGGACATTGTAAGCGGTGAACCTCTTTTCAGTTCAAGGGATAAATACAGGTCGGGTACGGGCTGGCCAAGCTTTACCAGGCCAATAGATGAAAAGTATATCGTGGAGAAAGAGGATCGCAAGCTTTTCATGGCGCGCACAGAGGTGAGAAGCAGGTATGGTGATTCTCACCTGGGTCATGTGTTCAACGACGGTCCTGATCCAACCGGCCTGCGATATTGTATGAATTCAGCAGCCATGAGATTCATACCCATTGAGAAGATGGAAGAAGAGGGATACGGGGAATACCTGAAGTATTTTGATGAAAAGTAGATTACAGAACATGATCATCGTAAATGGCACATGTCTCATTTGAAGCAGCAGGCAATATGTATTAGTAATTGACATAATTGCAAATATGCAGTATACAATTTGAAACTATTGTGGCTGGCCGATATGGTAACACCTGTACCTTGAAAGAGGATGGCCCCGTTGATATTGTATTTTATCTTATTCGCATCCACCCTGTCACTGCTTTTTGCATTGATGCATTTGCTTGTTCGTAAGAGACGTGTGGAAAATACCAACCTGTCTGCTCTTTTATTCTGTATAAGCCTGGTGCTTTTCCAGGGATGGTGTATATTGACAGGTATAATGTATACAATGCCATATTTACTGGCATTCCACCTGACAATGGTGTACCTGGTGGGACCTTTCGCTTTTTTCGCCTATCACCTGGTGGTGCTTCCTCCGGAGACGCTGCCTGAACATCGCAGTATGTACTTTTACCCGGTGTTACCTGCATTCGTGGTGGATGTTATATACGTATTATTGCCTGATACCAGGAAAATTGAAATTCTCAATGCTTTTCTGGACGAGGGCGTGGGCTGGAGTCTTCTCGGTGTCAGGCTGCTCTTTGTTGCTGCCGGTGTTTTCGTTGCGTATTACCTGCTGAACCTTCTTAGAATATTTGCCCGAAGCAGGGTCAGTCATTCTGCCGGGACATTACTCCTCATCAATTCGATGTTTGTGCTGTTCACCCTGCTTGCGGCGGAGAGTGCTATTATCGGCTATGTGCTTTCGTCAATGACACTTATTATGTATGGTATGCTTGGAATCGGAATGCTTTTCGTGGGTTCGTGCCTTGTGGGAATACGCTATCCCAGGCTTATGCAGTTACTTATTGTGGAAGCGGCAAAACAGCACGACAGTGACAGGATTCTGGATGGTTTGAATGTTGATGAAATTATGGCCAGGCTTACCGCACTCATGAACGAAGAGAAACTGTATCTTGATGATCAGCTATCATTACAGAAACTGGCCGCCTACCTGGATATTACATCACATCAGCTTTCAAGGATTCTTAATACACGGCTTGAGGTGAATTATAATACGTATGTAAACACATTCCGAATACAGGAAGCCATGGATATGCTTCTGCATGATCCCGCACGTTCAGTATTGTCAATCGCCTATGACGCGGGTTTTAATTCGAAGTCTGCCTTTTATGACGCATTTTCCCGGGTTAATGGCTGTTCACCTGTAGAGTTTCGGAAGATTACCCTGGGCGGGAAAACTTCGTAAAAAAATCTTCCGGAATCGCGATTCCGGTCGACCGCATGATATATACTAGAACAAAACAATTTAAAGGTATACAAATGGAGGTTGTCGGGGATGAAGAAACTAAATGGGAAAAATGTTCTGGTTACCGGGGCGGCAAGTGGCATAGGGAGGCTGATGTCTTTTTACTTCGCCGATGAAGGTGCGAACCTGGCCATTGTGGACATCAATGAGGCGCAGCTCAACGATACATGCAAAGAAGTTGAATCAAGGGGCGTGAAATGCGTGACGTTTACATGCGATATTAGCAACCTGGAAAAGGTTAAAAAGACTGTACAGGCTGTCACAAAAGAACTTGGGAGCATCGATGTATTGATCAATAACGCGGGAGTTGTCAGGGGTAAAAAATTTGTGGATCTGTCAATAGATGAAATGCGAAAAACCATGGAGGTCAATTATTGGGGGCATATCTATTTTACGAAACTGGTTCTCCCCCAGATGATTGAACGGGGAAATGGTAATATCGTGAATATTGCCTCTTCTGCCGGTCTTCTTGGAATGCCGGTGTTGTCAGATTATAGCGCCAGCAAATTCGCGGATGTGGGAACATCTGAGTCACTTCGACGGGAATTGAAAAATGACGGG